>JAAZIZ010000076.1 GCA_012800565.1 Lentisphaerota bacterium | reverse complement strand
GACCCTGCCGGAGAAATCAGTCCGGCCTACTCGCAGTTGCTTTTCGCGACAGAAAATCGCGCTACCCTGGAACTGAACCTGCCGCTGAATGCCCCCGCCGAAGGCTGGAAACTCACCGCTGTCGATGTCCTGACCGGACTGAATGCCTCCATAGCCCTGACTCCAACCCCATAGCATCCAGGGGGGCCATGCCGCGTTCCTGCGTTCCTGGCGGTTAATTAACCATTGAACCATTGAACCGCCAAGGACGCCAAGGACGCAAAGGAAGAGGGAGAGAGAGAATGAGATAACCGGGCATCAATTTCTTGGCGCTCTTAGCGCTCTTTGCGGTTAGTTAACCATTGAACCGCTAAGACGCCCCCTTAGCGCTCTTTGCGGTTGGTTCTTCCAGTTCCTAGTTCCTCTTCATTGAACCGCCAAGGACGCAAAGGACGCCAAGTATCTCTGCTGTGATCGGGAGTGATGTGCGGCCAGACACAACATTTAACTGTCAAATGCCGTATTCGGCATTATATTATCTTTTGCGTCAAAGATGTTTGAAGACAAGAGGAAAACAATGGCAAACAATTCTGAACAGATTGCTCTGCGAATCCGTGAATTTCGGGAGATACTCGGGCTTTCTCCGGAAACTGTCGCGCATCAGCTGGGCATCAGCAACGAGCAATACCTGCTGTATGAGAACAATACCGAATCCATGCCCATCAGTACATTGTATAAGCTGGCTGAGATTTTCGAGACGGATTTTACCGTGCTGCTGACTGGAGATTCCCCCCGTATGGCGGATTATACCCTGGTGCGGGCCGGGCAGGGGGTGCAAGTCGACCGCTATCCCGGCTATAAATTCCAGTCCCTGGCTTTCAACTATATCAGCCGCACCATGGAGCCGATGCTGGTCGAATTGGACGCCAACGGGAAGGAGCCCGCGCTGGTGACCCACGGGGGCCAGGAATTCAACTGGGTAGTCTCCGGAACCGTAAAGGTTGTGATCGGCAACCATGAATTTATTCTTAATGAAGGCGATTCCTGTTATTTCAACCCCCGTATCCCGCACGGGCAGCGGGCCGTTGGCGGGCCAGCCAAATTCATCACCGTGATTCAACGCTGAGCCAGAGACGAGCCCGGCCGCACTGCACATACTTTGGGAAAGTCAGAACTATGCTGGAGAAATTTCTACCCCGTCAGGAATTCTCATCGTACGAGGATTTCAAAGCCAATTATCGCGTCTGTGTCCCTCCAGACTTCAATTTCGCCTATGATGTCATGGATGCCTGGGCGGCAGAACGGCCCGACAAGCCTGCTTTGGTCTGGATTGATGACAATCAGGAAGAGGTCAGCCGTTACAGCTTTGCCGACCTCAGAAGGCTTTCCAATCAGGCCGCCAACCTGTTCACTGCCCACGGGATACGCAAGGGTGACCGGGTATTCATGATCCTGAAGCAGCGCCCGGAAGTCTGGATTTGTCTGCTGGCCTTGGAGAAGATCGGTGCGGTGGCCATTCCCGGTTCTTTCCAGCTGAAGAAAAAAGACCTGGTGTACCGCTTTCAGGCTGCCAAAGTAAAAATCGCAGTCTGCATCGACGATAGTGCCATCCTGGAGGAAGTGCGGGCTGCCCAGGCGGAATGTCCGGACCTGCAGGAGGTATTCGTGGTTGGGCAGTCCGTGCCGCCGGGAACCTGTGACTTCCGGTGCGAACTGGCCGCTGCCTCAGCCGACTGGCAGAAACCCAGCGGGCAGGAGCTCTCCTGTTTGCATGATCCGATGCTGATCTACTTCTCCTCCGGCACCAGCGGCATGCCCAAGATGGTTCTGCATGACCATACCCTGCCCATCGGACATATCGTCACCGCCAAATATTGGCAGGGAGTACAGGACGGCGAAGTGCACATGACCGCTACCGATTCCGGCTGGGCTAAATTCGCCTGGGGCAAAATATACGGACAGTGGATTTGCGGAGCAGTTATCGCCGCTTATGATTCCGAGGGGCATTTTATGGCCTGCAAGCTCCTGCGGGCGATGGAAAAACTGCAAGTCAGAACTTTCTGTGCCCCCCCGACCATCTTCCGCTTCCTGATCAAGGAGGATTTGTCGCAGTATGATTTCAGCGGCATCAGACAATGCTCTATTGCGGGCGAACCCCTGAACCCGGAGGTCTATAACCAGTGGCTGGCCAAGACCGGACTGACACTGGTCGAAGGATTCGGACAGACCGAGACCTCGGTCCTGATCGCAAATTTCCCCTGGCTGAAAATCAAACCCGGCTCAACCGGAAAATTCTCTCCTCTCTTTGATCTGGAGCTCCTTGATGCCGAGGGCCGCCCCTGTGAAGACGGCATTGTAGGCAAGATCACTATCCGGCAGGCAGCAGCAACCCGCCCGCCGGGGCTGTTCCGGGAGTATCTGAATGACCCCGAAGCGATGCAGAAAAGCTGGTCTGGTGGTAATTACTGCACCGGAGATATGGCCTGGCGGGACGAGGACGGCTATATCTGGTTCGTGGGACGCGATGACGATGTGATCAAAAGTTCCGGATACCGCATCGGTCCGTTTGAAGTGGAAAGCGCTCTGATGGAGCACCCCGCAGTGCTGGAATGCGCTGTGACTGCTTTCCCTGACCCGGTGCGCGGCGAGGCGGTCAAGGCCACCGTGGTGCTGGTCCGCGATCCAAAGTGGCAGCCTGGACCGGAATTGATTGTGGAACTGCAGAATCACGTCAAGAGAGTGACTGCGCCGTATAAATATCCCCGAATCGTGGAATTCGTGACCGAGCTGCCGAAAACCATCTCCGGCAAAATCCGGCGTCAGGAAATCCGGGCCCGTGATTTGGCCCGCCTGGAGAATGACAGTCAGGATTCCGTATGTCCGCATTAGCCAAGCGTGTATTTTGGGCAGTGACAATTTTGAGCGTGGCGCTGCTGGCCTGCGTTGCGTTATGGCTGTTTTGCACCAACGATCCCTGGCCGACCGGCTGGATGGCCAGCAATACTTTTTTTGCTAGCTATGCCAGTCCGATCAAGAGCCTTGACCCGGCGAGTGCATACTATGTGCATGAAAGCGCCATCCTGGACAATGTGGTCGAGGCTCCGCTTGATTACGACTACCTGGCCAGACCATACCGGCTGATTCCCAGGCTGCTCACTGCAATCCCCGAACCGCGCTATTTTGCCGCTGATGGCACTGAGTTGCCTGGCGATCCGCCGGCGGATGCAGTGGCCAGGGTGGAGTATCTTCTGACTCTCCAGCCGGACCTGCAGTACCAGCCTCACCCATGCTTTGTCAAACAGGCCGACGGCAGCCCGGAATACTGGGGTGAGGGCAGGGGGACTGTTCCCGCCAAGGTCAAATCTCCTCAAGATTACCCGTTGCTTGCGACCCGTACCCTGCAGGCCATGGATTTCAAAGTCGGGCTGACCAGGCTCTGCGACCCCAGGTTGGCAGCGCCAATTTTTGCCAACGTCAGCTCATTTATATCCGGCATGGAAGAGTGTTCACAGGCTATCCGGGAACAGTTGCAGCAGCTTGAGCAGGAAAGTCTCGGTTCACCCGGTATGGCTATGGAGGCGCTCCCCGATTACCGCAGCATTCCTTTGGCCGGCCTGCAGGTACTTGATGAGCGCCGTTTCAAGATTATCCTGTCCCGCAAATATCCCCAGGCGTTATACTGGCTGGCGATGCATTTCTTCGCCCCGACGCCTTGGGAAGCGCTGGCTTTCTATCACGACGAGCGCAACGCCCAGGCCGGTTTCACCTACAAAAACTGGGCGGTCGGGACCGGTCCCTTCCTGTTCCAGGAAGTAAACCTCAACCGCCAGATTGTCCTGCAGCGCAACCCGAATTATCGTCGGGCCAGCCTGGCCGCGGTAACTGGTTCGGAGCAGCCGGCTCTGGAACGAGTGCTGTTCTACCATGAACGCGAAAGCATCCCCAACTGGATCAAATTCAATCAGGGTTACTACGATACCAGCGGTGTTCCCGCCGACATGCTGGAGGTCGCAACTACTTTTGCCCCCAATGGCGAACTGAATCTTTCAACCGACATGAGCAAGAAAGGCATCATGATGCACAGCAATGTGATGCCCATCTCTTACTACTTCGGGTTCAATATGCTCGATCAGGTGGTCGGCGGCCTCCAGCCGGCTCAGAAAGCGTTGCGCCAGGCCATCGCCATTGCCATTGATTACCAGGAATTCATTGATATCTTTCGTAATGGCCAGGGAGTGCCGGCCAACTGCATCATCCCCCCCGGGATTTTTGGTGCTGTGGACCAGAATCCGGTTGTCAGCCAGCGCGATGCACAGACCGGACGTCTCACCCCGCTCCCCCTGGAACGGGCTAAGGAACTGCTGGCCCAGGCCGGATACCCTAATGGCATTGACGCATCCGGTCGCCCGCTGACCCTGTACCTGGACCATGCCTCGGCCGGAATGTCGGCTTTCAAGGCCCAGTTCCAGTGGCTGAAGGGAAAATTTGCTGCCCTGGGCATTCATCTGGAGGAGCGGCCTACTGACTTGAACCGCTGGCGCGAAAAAATCATGATTGGGAACTGGCAGCTGATCTTCAACAAAGGCTGGGTTGCGGATTATCCCGACCCGGAGAATTTCCTGTTTTTGTTCTACAGCGACAATGGTGTGGTCCGCAGCCAGATGCGCGGGGCAAATTTCGTAAATTACGACTCAAGCGCTTTTGATCAGCTGTTCCGCCAGCTGGAGACTATGCCCAATACCCCCGAACGCGAGCAGCTGATCGAAAAAGCCTGCACGGTGCTTCAGCAAGACGCGCCTTGCTGCTGGGGATTCCATCCCTCATCGGTGATCCTCAGCCATTCCTGGCTGAAAAATTACCGTCCGCATGATATGAGTTACAGTACCTTGCAGTATCTCACAGTGGATGTGCTGGAGCGGCAAAGCCTCGTCCGGCAATGGAACAAACCCAGGATAGGGCCAGTCGCCGCAGTTCTGATTACAGCCGCAGTGCTGGCCGGTGCGGCAATTTTGACGGGCGGGCGCAGAAGCATCCGGCGTGATATCCCTTGAGCAGTCTGATACGTCTGCCAAGGCTTGACAAAAACACGGCTGTAATCTGTATGGCCTGCAGCATCAAATACCAGTGTACCCGCAACTATCAATCACTAATATAACAGGCTGCTGAATAATGCCGGGAATCATCTTTGCCATCTTCTGCCTGCTGCCCTGGACATTGCTGGGACAGGTTGTCGATCTGCGCCGGGCCGCCGCGACCTGCGTGCAGAGCGGTGCTGCCAGTCAGCCCCAGAGCAGAAATTTTGGACTCTCCCAGCCGGGCCTGGAGATGCGGGCCCAGTTTACCGCCGAAGGCAGTAGCCGGGCGTGCTGGGATTTCCCTCTGCCTCAGGATTTGTCCCGGTTGGCTGCTGTGCGTCTGCGTTTCCGTTGCGTCAATGCCTCGGTGGTCAGCCAGTTCAACCTTTATATTCAAGTCGAAAACAACTGGTATGCAGCACCTTTCGCACCTGGCAAAAACGGGCGCTGGGAAGAAATTGTGGTTCCTAAAAGCAGCTTCCTGCCCGAGGGCGGCAGCGGCTCCTGGCAGCAATGCCGCAAATTACGCCTGGCGGCCTGGCGCGGCAGCCCAGGAGCGCTGCTCTGGCAGATTGCTGAGCTGGAATTCCTGCACCCGAATATCAATGTAGCATTGCTGCGCAGCGGCGGTGGCAGCGCGCAGCAGCGCGAGGCGTATTCGTATGCCCGGCATCTGGGCGATTGCTTGTTCCAGGGGGGGCTGTATCCCGCAGTGCTGGAAGAGGCTGATTGCGCTCCCCAGATGCTGTATCCCTATCAGCTGCTGCTGCTGCCTTATCCGGCTGCTGCGTCAGGCAACCAGAACCAAGCCGTACTTTCCTGTCTGAAGCGCGGCAGCAAAGTCGGGCTGTTTTATTCCCATTCACCAATGCTGGCTGCAGCCATGGAACTGCCGGCAGGGAAATTTCTGAAGAGCACTGCTCTGCCGCAGCCGTTAGCGGTGATCCAGCCGGAGCCTGGATTGCTGCCTGGCAGCCGGGCTTTCAGGCAACAGTCTGGAGCTTTCCTGGCGGTGCAAAACCGTGGCCGGCTTAAAACCACTGCCTGGTGGGTAGATGCTACGGGTCGGAATACCCGCTGGCCGGCCATTCTGGAGGCGGACAGTGGATTCTGGTTTACCCATGTCTTCCTGAATCAGGACCGCGAAAACGCTTTCTGCACATTGCTCGCCCAGATGGAACGTTTTCTGCCCGGGCTTTCCCGGGCCGCCGCGGCAACTACCTTGAACCGGGCCAGATTCGCATACTATAACCACGGCCGTACTGTCGGAGCCGCGAGTACTGCCCTGGAGCAGGCCGAGAAGGCCTATCGCCAGCAGCTCTTCGGCCCCAGCCGCGAAGCTGCGGAGAGTTGTCTGAATCTGCTCCGTGACGCAGATATCCCCAGAACTCCTCCCCGCCGGAATGAAGTCCGGGCAGTATGGTCGCGAAGCAGCAGCGGTCTGCCCGGGCAGGACTGGTTCCAGACGGCCCGAAGCTTAGCTGCCAATGGTGGCAATGCCTTGTTCCCCAATATGATCAATGCCTGGCCCGATGAGCAGGTACTGCAGAAACAGCTGCCCGAGTGCCTGGCTGCAGCCCGGGATAACGGCCTGTCGCTGCATATCTGGTTCAGCTGCCTGGGGGTGAGCGATCTGCCGCCTGCCAAACGGCAATGGTTCGCGGAGAACAATCTGCTGCAAATCAATGACAGCGGCGTACCGATCCCCTGGCTCTGTCCGACCCGTCCCTACAATCGCCAGCTGCTCACCTCCATCGCGGCCAAGGTCGCTAAGGCCTATCCCATAAACGGTCTGCACCTGGACCTGATCCGATACCCAGGTAGCCAGAGCTGCTTTTGCTCCGAATGCCGGAAGGCTTTTGAGAAATACCTGGGCCGGCAGGTGCACGGTTTTCCAGGCATGGTTCTGCCAGGCAACCCCGACAGCAGCCAATGGCAGGAATTCCGCTGCCGGCAAATCACCAGTCTGGTGCAGGAAATCTGCCGGGCGGCCCGCACCGCCCGCCCCGGCATACTCCTTTCTGCTGCAGTGTATCCTGACTGGCAGAGTGCACGCAGCAGCGTAGGGCAAGACTGGGTGAACTGGCAGAAACAGCCTCTGCTCGATTTCGTCTGCCCGATGAATTACCGCGCTACCGCCAGCCTGTTCGCTGGTGATCTGGCCCGCCAGAAACAGCAGCTCGGACACCTGAATGCGTTGCTGCCCGGCATCGGCGTCAGCAGCGAACGACTGAGCAAGGACGAGCTGGCCCGGCAAATCCAGTGCTGCCGCAATGCCGAAGCCATGGGCTTTATCCTCTTCGAGTATACACCCCGGGAAGCCTGCGACCTCCTGCCGGGGCTGCTGCAGAAGTGATTCGCAAGGCTAAAAACTGAGCGTGGATATTACATTATTTCTGTTTACGCACAGCAACTTGAAAAAGTAAATACACATTTGTCAGATTAAATGCACTTTTCCTAGGAAAATTGGTGCGTTTAATCTAACAGTGTGCATTTAATTTGCCATGAATGGATTTCCCTGGACTTCAAATCGGCCGGCGCGAAGCGCCATACAATAATAACCCCGTGGTGAGGAGCGCG
>JAAZIZ010000075.1 GCA_012800565.1 Lentisphaerota bacterium | reverse complement strand
TCAGGAAGCCTGGTCGATCTGTCAATCTGCCCAGACTCCGCCGGAACAAAGCCGCTACCGCCAGGCCGCGGCCGACAAACTCGGCATCCGGGCGCCCGATCAGGGGCAGAGCCGGCCCTGAATACCTTGCTGAAACCAGAAAACCGAACTGGAGATGCTGATGATTCCGCGTTTCAATGATGCCCGGGATTGGTTTTTTCGCCAGCGTTTCGGGATGTTCATCCATTGGGGCATCTATGCCGTAAAAGCATTCCATGAACAATACCAATGGCGTATGCACATCCCCTCGGCCGAGTACGTCAAACTGGCCGGACAATTCAACCCGCAGCAGTTTGCTCCGGAGGCCTGGCTGGACCTCTGCCAGGAAGCCGGGATGGAGTATATCTGTTTCACCTGCAAACACCATGATGGCTTTTGCATGTGGGACAGCAAATTTACCGACTACAATATCATGCACACACCTTATGGCCGGGATGTCCTGGCGCTGCTGGCCAAGGCCTGCCACCGGCGCGGCATCCGCCTGGGATTATACTACTCCTGCCCGGACTGGCATTGCCCGAGTTCCTTGAATTTCGGCGGGGACCATCAGCTGCCCCGCCCCAATCCCGGCGACCGGCCAGACTTGCTGCAATACGTGGATTATGTCAAAAACCAGGTGCGCGAGCTCTGCAGCCGCTACGGCGAGATTTCGGAATTCTTCTGGGATATCCCGCCAGGGGTGAATTTCCCTGAACTCAATGCCCTGATCCGCGAATTGCAGCCCGCAGCACTGATCAACGACCGCGGCTACGGCCCCGGTGACTATGACACACCCGAGCGGCATATCCCGCCAGGAGAGGCGTTCAGCCGTCCGACCGAGGCCTGCCAGTCAGTCGGACGCTGCTCCTGGGGATACCGCCATAACGAAGATTACTATTCGCCGCTTTTCCTTATGCAGTCAATGGACAATATTTTGGCCCGGGGCGGAAATTATCTGCTCAATGTCGGTCCGGATGCGCAAGGCTGCATTCCCTCTGAGGCCCAGGAAATCCTGCGCCGGATCGGGCGTTGGTACAAAGGGGTGAAAGAGTCCTTCGTTGATACCGAGGTCTGCACTTTGCCCGGACAACCCGGCAGCGACTTTCTGGTTACCCGCCGGGGCAGCACGTTCTACCTGCATTTCCTGCAGGGATTCCAGAGTTCCGGTTACGGCCTGCCGGCATTCCGGAACTTGCCGCAGCGGGCGGTGTTGCTCAATACCGGCGCAACGGTGCCGACTGACCTGATCGTCCTGCCGCAAATCGCCCTGACTTCGCCCGAACCCCGCCTGCATCTCTACGGACTGCCCGCCGGACAGGCGCTCGCGGAAGTGCCCGTCATCCGCCTTGATTTCGCTGAATCAATACCGTAAACTGGCCCGACCTTGAAAAAATACCTATTTCTATTGTTGCGTTGGGCCTGCGTGCCTCTGTTGCTGCTTCTCGCTGTCACGCTCTTCTGGAGCATCTGGGAACTGGGGCAGAACCTGCCCAAAGAACGCCTGAACTGGTTTTTTGCCGGCGGTTTCCTCGCGGGGGGGCTTTTTTTCACTCTGGTCAACCGCCTCACGCCATTGTATATCTTCGGGCATGAGTGCACGCATTGGCTGAGCGCAAAGCTGTTTTTCAAGGAGACGGGCAAATTCCGCTGCCGGGCCAGCGGCGGTTTTGTGGAGATCAAGCAACCTAATGTCTGGATTATCCTGGCACCGTATTTCGTGCCGTTCTATTTCCTGCTCTTCACTGGCCTGTGGGGGCTGGCGGTGTCGCTCTGGCCGAAATGGTTCAGCCCCTGTCTGCCTTTCGCCGCCATTATTATGGGCATCTGCTACGCTTACCACGTGGTGCTGACCTGCTTCGCCCTCAGCAAAGGACAGGCCGATTTGCGCCTCAAGGGAGTAGCCTTTTCCCTGGCCCTGATCCTGGCCTTCAATGCCCTGTTTATCTATCTGGCAGTGCTGACTGCCACCCGGCAATGGGCAGCCGCCTGGCCAGTGTTCGCCCGCAAAGGGCAGACCTTGCTGCGCTGGCTGCTGAGCTTCTGGCCCGGCTGATGCTGCCCGCGGGGAACCCTCAGGCGAACACCAGCAACGCTACCGTATGCCGGGAGAGGCGCAGGCTGCCATCCGGAAGCAGCTCTCCTTGCCCCAGGAAATCATGGGCCTGCAGCTGCCGGCCAGCGACGCTGATCCGGGTCGTTGCCGATTCCAGATGCGATTGCGTGGCCAGTACCACAATCTGCCCTGACGGGGCAATATGGCTCTCAGAATCAATCTCGGGGTTGGTATTCTGCTGCAGCGAATCCGCCCGGTAGCGGGCGCCATACAGCAAAGCGCGATGCTTGTACCGGAATGCATTGACCGCCCCCAGATACTGCTGGTAATACGGTTCCGAGGCAACGGTGCGCTGACAACGATAGACCTCGACATCGGAAACCAGATTCAACAACAGCATCCGGTTGACCCGCATTTCGATCTCGCGGTTATCACGGATATTGCGGTTGGACAAGATCACCTCCGGGAAAATATAACGGAACCAGCGGTAGTCGTTCTCAATGTGCGGCTTTTCACCCCGTTGCTCCCAACCTGGATTGACCACTGTATTGCCGCCCCCGCAAGTGTGGATATAATCGGCGTGCTGGGCGGTGATATCGGTGGTATGCTCAATGCCGATGCTCATGCCCGGCTTTTTGGAGTGGGCGTAACGCCGCATTTCCGCGACCAGGTCCCGCCGGGCGTTCATAACGCCGAAATAAGGCACCGGATGGCCATGGCTCTGATCGCAGCAGACGCGCGCGCCGGCACCGACCTGATCGAAGAAGACGCCGTCTGCCCCGACCTCGACCGCCAAATCGACATACTCTTTGAGTTTATCCAGCCATTCCCGGGAGGCTGGGCAGGCGGTCACAAACGAGCGGTTGCCGAAAGTCCGGTTGGCGACACCACGGCCACTGAAACACCAGTTCTCGCTGGTCTCATTGCCCAGGAAATCCTTGACACTGGCTTTCTTCCCCTTGCCCTGGAGATAGAACTCGCTGTTTTTGTCAATCAGATTGCCGTTGGCATACAGGAAGACCTGCCCGCCAAGTTCCTGGAATTTGCGGATATTCTCTCGCATGGACTCTTTGCCACCCAATTCGCGGGCGGGGATGTACTCAGGGTAGTCGCAGTCGTGTCCGCCCTGGTGCCAGCCGAACATCAGCAGCGAGTCGATGCCGGCGGCAGCGCCATCGGCATAAATTTGCGGCAAGGTCGCGAAAGGGTACGAATTCTCGCCATACTGGGTGCGCATAATCAGCCGCTGCCAGCCCTGCATAGTGCGGATTCTCTCGGGGATCGGCTTGAATTCATACCAGGTCTCCGCCCAGGCCCGGTATTTGTCAGCGGCCTTGAACCAGCGCCCGTCATAAGGCGACAGAACATATCCGTCATAGCGGCGCTTCCCGCCTGAAGGCAGAAACGGGGTTTTGACCATCAGCAGATTGAAGAGTTGCCGTTTTTCCAGTTCGAAGACGTGCTCGGTATATTCGAAAGACAGGTCGTGACTGCCGACATACAAGCCCCCGTTGTCCGAAGCCAGGGCAAAACAGTTGGTGGCGGCAGTTAAACCGGGATAGCGGTAAATCTGCCGCTCGTAGACGAAATCCATGCTCTGGTATTGCGGGCCGCCGGGTGTCAGGCGGTACTTGTGTTCTGCCACTGACGACCAGACTGTCCCGCCGGCGTTGGAATAATGCAGGGACAGCTGCTCAGCTGCCTCGCTCAGGCACAGTACCGGGAAATGGCATTCCCGCACCATATCACCGGCCGGAAGATGGTTCTCCACTTCCAGGGACAGCAGCAGGTCCTCGCCTTGCATACGCCCGCTGACCGTGACCTGGATATCCACCGGCTGGCCGAAGATGGTGTGCAAATCGCTGTAGTGCAGGGTGAAATCCTCACATGTGCCGGTGATTGCGACCTTGCCGCTCTGGGGCACTACCTCCACTTCCAGGGAGCTGCCTTCGCTGATGATCAAGCGCCAGAAGCAGTGCGGCCGGACGTAGTTCCAGCCACCGTCACCTGACTTGCCCAGCGACAGCAGGCTGCCGTCGGAAGCGAACTCGATGCGGATGTTGCCGTTGTCAAAAACATGTGCCATAATTCATCCTCCGGGTGAGTATTGCTGCTGCCGGTTGCCAGTCCAGCCGAAACACAACAGAGCTGCTCTGGTTAAGCTGAAAATGCCACCAGAGTGAGTTCGAATTTCAAAGTCTGTCCGGCCAGGGGGTGATTGCTGTCCACAATTACCCCTTTTTCCTCCAGAGCGGTGATTTCGGCCAGCATGGGCTCGTCATCACTGTCGTCCTCAATGGTGACCAGCAGGCCGACCTGCGGCTCCTCGCCTTCCAGCTGCAGCTGGCCATACGGCACGAAACCCACCAGGTCTTCCTGGTAGTCGCCGAATGCGCGTGCCGGGGGCAGGACCACCGTCCGGCTCTGCCCGGCTGCCAGTCCCACCAATGCTTCCTCCAGGGCCGGCAAAATCTGCTCTTCGCCCAGGGTGATCTGAGGCGGTTCGCCGTCATGGGTCGATTCGAGCAATTGCCCGGTGCAGTCATAGCAGAGGTAGTGAATTTTCAGGCAATCGCCCATTTTGGCCAAACGCACGCTCATGCTAACCATTGCCCCATTTGCGCAAAGTTTTTTTCCTCAGCCGGATGTTTTGCGGGGTGATTTCCACCAGTTCATCCTCGTTGATATAGGAGATGCAGTCTTCCAGGCTCATGTTGATGGGAGGCGTCAGGATCACATTCTCATCTGAGCCGGAAGCGCGCATATTGGTCAGCTTCTTGCCTTTGGCGGGATTGACTACCAGATCGCCTTCCCGGCAATGCTCACCCACAATCTGGCCGGCGTAGACATTGACTCCCGGACCGAGGAACAGATGCCCGCGTTCCTGGAGATTGAACAGCGCGTAGGCAACTGACTGGCATTCCAGCATGGAGACCATCGCGCCGCGAATCCGGAAGCGGATGTCACCGGCGTAAGGCTCGTAGCCTGCGAACACATAATTCATCACCCCCAGCCCGCGGGTGTCAGTCATGAATTCCGAGCGGTAGCCGAGCAGTCCGCGGGTCGGGATGAGGTACACCAGCCTGGCCATGCCGTTGCCGGTGTCCATGGTCTGCACCCGGCCTTTGCGCTGGCCGAGCTTCTCCATCACCGGGCCTACAAAATTCTCATCGACATCAATGGTCAATTCCTCGAATGGCTCCAGGCGCGAACCGTCCGCCGCTTCCTTGAAAATCACCTGCGGCCGAGTGACCTGAAATTCATAGCCCTCGCGGCGCATTTTTTCAATCAGGATGGACAGATGCAGTTCGCCCCGGCCGGCCACCCGGAAGCCCATGCTGTCCACCAGCGGGGCGACTTGCAGGGCGACATCGGACATGGTTTCGCGATGCAGTCTTTCCTCCAGGTGCCGGGAAGTCACGAATTGTCCTTCCCGTCCGGCAAACGGCGAGTCATTGGGCACAAAGCTCATGGCGATGGTCGGGGGGTCGATATCCATGGGCGGCAATGGGCGCGGTTCATCGGGGTCGGTATAGGTGCAGCCGACGGTGACTTCATCCATGCCGGCAGTGGCCACAATATCTCCGCAGCAGGCCTGCTCCACCGCCACTTTCTGATTGGACTCGAAGCGGAAGACCTTGCTGATGCGGGCAGGCTTGATCTTGCCGTCGCGCAGCACTACCGCAATCTCTTTGTTGATGTTCATGTGCCCGTTGGTGATCTTGCCGATGCTCAGCCGCCCCAGATACGGCGAGTAATCCAAGGTGCTGACCAGCATCTGCAAGGGGCCATCACTGCATCCTGAGGGAGGCGGGATGTTCTTGATGATATGCTCGCAGAGCGGTTCCAGACCCCGGTGTTCGTCATCCAGATTGTCGACGGCGTAGCCTTCCCGTCCGGATGCATACACAACCGGGAAATCCAGCAGATGATCCGGCGCATTGAGCTTGACAAACAAATCGAAGACCTGGTCCACCGCCCAATAAGGCCGGGCGGCCGGCTTGTCAATTTTGTTGATTACTACAATCACCGGCAAAGACAGCGACAGGGCTTTCTTCAGGACGAAGAAAGTCTGTGGCATTGGCCCTTCCTGGGCATCGACCAGCAGCAGTGCGCCGTCGGCCATCTGCAGCACCCGCTCCACCTGTCCGCCGAAATCAGCATGTCCGGGGGTGTCGATAATGTTGATGCAATAGTCCTTGTACGGGAAAGAGCCATTCTTTGACGTAATGGTGATGCCGCGCTCCCGCTCCAGTTCATTGGAGTCCATCAGACGTTCGGCGACTTTCTGATTGTCGCGGAACAGGCCGCCGAATTTGAACAGTTCATCCACCAGAGTAGTCTTGCCATGGTCAACGTGAGCAATAATGGCTATATTGCGTATTTTATCTTGTTCCATCGTGGTCTTCTGTTATAACTGTGCCCAACCGTAAATGTTTGGGAAATTATATAATATAATCCGGCAAGCAGCCCCCTGCATGGGAAATTAACCGCCAAGAGGAGCTAGCCGCCAAGGGCGCCAGGGACGCCAAGAGGAGCTAGCCGCCAAGGGCGCCAGGGACGCCAAGAGGAACTAACCGCCAGGGCCACCAAGGCGACACGGACTATGGAATCGGCCACACGAGACGCAAGCCCCGAGTGTGGCCCGATTCCTCCGGACCGGCCCAGCGGCGTCTTGCCGAACGGCAGTAGTGCGCTTCGTGGGCCCAGCTGCTG
>JAAZIZ010000074.1 GCA_012800565.1 Lentisphaerota bacterium | reverse complement strand
GCAGCTGCAGGCGTTTGCGCAGACTTCCCGACCAGTTCAGGGCGAAGCCGTGCAGTTGCAGATAATGCAGGAAGGCATCCGGGAAATTTTCGTTATTGCGGCTGGCGCTGCGGAAAGCGTCCCGCAGAGCCGGGGTATTGTAAAATAAATCCAGCATCCGGGACAATACTCTGGCATTGAGCAGCTCCCGGGGCGAGAAATCATCTGTTTCCAGCACCTCGTAGGGAAGGCTGGGGCTATAGCGGATGCCTTGCCGGGCAGCCTGGCTGCGCAAGGGCGTGCCGGGCAGAATCTTCAGAACCTCAAGCTGAATCTCGTCCGGTCCGGTGGCGATCAGCTGCCGGACGTCCTGCCAGAGGCTGGCGCTGGTCTGGCGCGGCAGTCCGGCCAGGAGGTCGGCATGGACTGCGAACGCCGGGCAGGAACAGAGGAACTGCAACCCCGACAGCGCGTCCTGACTGGGGCAGGCCCGGCCGATGGCTTTCTGTACCTCATCGTCCAGCGATTGAATGCCGACTTCCAGATGCAGCTGCCCGGGCAAGGCGTGCTGCAGTTCCCATTTGAGCTCGTCAGACAAAAATTGCGGATGTATTTCCAGGTGGAAGCGCAGGCTGGGGAATTTATCCTTGAACAGCCGCAGCAGTTCCGCTGCCCGTTCCGGCGGCGCATTGAAAGTCCGGTCGAGCAAGCGGATTTCCTGCACCCCTTTGCTGGCCAGCAGTTGCAGTTCTTCAGCGATGCGGGTGATTTGCTTGTACCGCACCGGCGTGGCGAAGCTGGTGCAATAGCGGCAGCCCTGCCGGCAGCCGCGCGAGGTCTCCATCTGTACGAACGGCTTATCAAAAGCAAAGAATTCGCTTTCTGCCGGTGGCGGTGCCTCGGCCCAGTGCCGGTAGCGCGGTGAGTATTTGCCCCAGCAGAGCACCACATTCTGATGATTCCGGCACCGGACTGTGACTCCCGGGATGGGCTGGCTGACCGGTTCGGGAAAATTCCCGGCTGCCACTCGCCGCAGCAGTTCCGGCAACACGCTTTCGCCTTCGCCGCTGACGGCGGCATCAATGGCCTCGCAGCTGCACACGACTTCCCCGGCCTGGTTCCCCAGGCATTCCGGGCCGCCCACCACGATGCGGCAGTCCGGGAGGAGGGAATGCAGCCGGACCAGGATATCAGTCACTTGCCGGCGGTTGAACAGATAGAGAGTGGCGCAGACCAGATCAGGCCGCAGCTCAGCCAGGCGCACGGCGGTCTCGCCAGGGTCATCAGTGTTCAGAGTTTCCAGCTTCTGCCAGTCCCAGCCGGGTACATCCCGGCAGGCCAGATGCAACAGCGGCAAGGCCAGGCTGGAATGGGAATACGATGAATTGACTGACAGCCAGACTAAACGCATAAAAAACCAATAGTGTTACGCCGATATGACTACGTTTCTCGTATTTAACATAACTGCTGACAACAAATTATCCAACCAGAGCAGACGGATGTACTATATGACAATGACAAAATTCGGAAAAAGCGCGCATATTCAGTACAACCGTGTATCTGTTTGAGAATACCGGCATGATTATGCAGGCTGTTGTAGATGTCATTGAGACTCAGGCGGTGCACAAGAAAGATGTGCGTATATCATTGCAATGACATGACTGCCGGCATTGAAAGAACGGAACTGATTTTGTATTTTTTTGCAAGATTACCTATGATTCTGTCAGGCAGCAGACTTGCAGTTTGCATAAGAACGGACATATTGTGTTTTTGCGGATGCATGGTATTTCCTATGATTTCTTGTGAGACTTCCATATAAGAAGTCATGGAACCGCTTTAAAACTGATATTGTTGACATTAACAACGGATGACCCAAGGCGGCGACGATGTACATGACGATTTGCGTGTGACCGGTGAATGAAACCGATACCTGAGCCCGGCGTACTTGACGAATTTCAGTTGCTGCTGGATAAATTCCGAATGCATCCAGCAGGCACAGTTTGAATTAGGTTTATAACGAAAAGAAGATCATTTTTTCTGAGCAAAATGAAGCAAAGGAAATTGAGATGAGCACGAATCCTAAAGGCTTCTTGCAACGTGCTTTCACGGACAACCACCTGCAACTTATCACCAGCGGCAAAACCGAGAGGATCCGCTACGTCGCAGTAAATGTCTCCGAGAAATGGAGCGACCCGGAGGAAAAAGTACGCGCCGCTTACTATGCCGAATTGATCTATCGCTATGGCTACGCACCCGAATACATCGGCGTCGAGGTGACCGTGCCCGACCGCACCCCGGCGGACCGCGCCGATCTTGTAATTTTCCGCGACAAGGAACGCACCAAGCCTTTCGGCGTCATTGAATGTAAACGCGACGGGATTTCCGATGCCGAGTTCAAGCAGGCGGTAGAGCAGGCTTTCGGCAATGGTCACGCCCATAAATTCCGTGCCGAGTATATCGGCGTCATAGCCGGTCAAACCCGTGCCTTTTACGACTGTTCAGACAAGTTCGGCGTTCTCGAACGTGAAGCGAATATTGTTGCCGACCTGCCAATCCAATATGGCAAGCCAGAGGAATTCAAATACTACAAGGATGCCTTTCCAAAGCCGGATATCAGTGCGGTCAGCCGTGACGACTTGATCAAGACCATCCGCAAATGCCACCAACCCCTGTGGGGAGGCGGGCGCCTCTCGCCGCCTATGGCCTTCGGAGAGTTAACCAAGCTGATATTTTTGAAAACTCGTGACGAAAAGACACCGCGCAAGAAGGGAGAACCCTACAACTTCCAGATCAAGACGAATGAAACCGCTCAGCGCCTCGCTACTCGCATCAAGGACATGTATGCCATCGAGCGGCAGAGAGAGCCAGATGTCTTTAACGACAATATCAAGATTGATGACATCACCCTGAAAAATGTGGTGCTCCACTTAGAGGGTATCAACCTCACCGCCACTGACCTAGACACCAAGGGCGTTGCTTTCGAGCAGTTCATGGACGGATTTTTCAAGGGCGATTTCGGCCAGTACTTCACGCCGCGCAACATCATCGCTTTCACCATCCAGATGCTTGATATTCAAGTCGGTGATTACGTCATGGATCCGGCTTGTGGTTCCGGCGGCTTCCTGCTGCATGCCTTGGATCATGTACGCAAACAGGCCAGCAGTTACTACACAGACGAAAACAGCAAGGAGCATTTCGATTACTGGCACAGTTTTGCCGAAAAGCGGCTGTTTGGCATTGAGATCAACGAGGAGATCGCCCGGGTTGCCAAAATGAACATGATCGTTCACGACGACGGTCACACCAACATCATCGGCAATGACGCTCTGGAGCCATTAGCCAATATCGGCCGCAAGAACGCAAGCTTTGCCGCCATCGTAGGTCTCGACCCCGAAACCGGAAATCGCGACGAGAGCAAGGGGTTCGACAAGATTCCCACCAATCCCCCCTTCGGCGCAGTGATCAAGGAAGAATTGCACAGTTACCTTTCCAGCTATGAACTTTCCCGCTATATTTCAAAGAGTGACGGCAAGGATGAAGACGACGCCGAGGATACCAGTGGCGATTACAAGGCTGGCAAGAAGGCGGTCAAGCAGCGCTCCAGTGTCAAGACTGAGATTATCTACTGCGAGCGGATTTGGCAGCTTTTGAAACCGGGAGGACGGGCCGGAGTAGTCCTGCCCGATGGTCTATTGACCAACGCTAGTCTGCAAGGAGTGCGCGACTGGATTCTGGAACGCTTCAAGGTGCTGGCTGTGGTGAGCCTGCCGCAATTCGCCTTTGCCCATTTCGGTGCGGGGGTGAAGTCCAGCGTACTGTTCCTGGAAAAACGAGACCCCAGTGTACCCGCCTCCGACGATGAGGCCATCTTCATGGCCGTGGCTGAAAACGTCGGATACGATGCCACTGGCCGCACTACTTACCAAGTTGAGGTGCTGGACGAGACGCCGGCGCAGTTGCGCATCGAGCGCCAGAGCTGCGACCTGTTCGACTGGGAGGTGACTTTCGATTGGGTGCCTGGCGAAGGCAATAAGCCCGGGCACTGGTCCGAGCGGCACCGCTACGTCGTCCCCAACAGTGGCCTGCTTGGAAAATACGCAGCTTTCAAGCTGGACCCAGAACCTTTTTTCGTCTAACCCCCGCACCCGCAGGGCAGCCAGTCTGCTTTGCGGTGCGGCGGGGGGCAATAAGACGAAGGGTCGATCCAGTATTTCATTCAACCCCAGACTATGGCGTTTTGCTTGTTGCCCTTTACAAGCAAACACACGCAATTTCTGATTTTGCCGAATTTATAGACAGTGGTCGTCCACTCACTGCACGACTCTCCGAAAACGGAATTCCAGCCTACGAAGTCGGCCATATAGAACAAGGCAAGTTTAAGCCCACCGACATTCTGGTCAATCCAAATTCAGATCGCATTCTTAAGCGCCATGACATTCTTACAGGGCGCGTTGGGGGGCTTGGTTGTTTTGCGGAATACAAAAAAAACACCCCAGCTTCCTTTTCCGACAATACTCTTCGTATCCGGCCAAAGACATCACAGAAGTCTAGGGCAGCTTTCATCGAAGCGTTTTTGAACTCTACAATCGGGAACACTCAACTTTTGCGAGATAGTCGGGGTGGATTGCAAAAAGTGGTCACCCAGAAATCTCTCGGAAGTGTTATTGTACCGTCAATAGGAGCTTCGGAAAGCCGTCTGGTGGCCGAACTCGACGCCGCCCGTGCCGAGCGCGCCCGCGCCCTAGCGGAGGCGGAACGGTTGCCTTTACAACTCGAAGCTGACATTTATAGGTTATTAGGCATTGTTATCCCGCCGCCTGATGAACGCAAGGTTTATGGTATCCGCCTTTCTTCAACTCGTAACTCTCGTTTAGATGCAGGTTATCATCATCCGCGTTACATTGAGGCAATCCGAGTATTGCAGGCTGGCAATGGTCAAAAAATAGTATTGGGTGATATCTTACGGGATATTGCCGGGGGAGCAACGCCACGAGCCAAAGACAAATCGCTTTATACAAATTCCGGCGTCAAGTTTTTGCGCATTTTAAATGTTAAACCGAATCGTTTGGACTTTTCAGACTTAAATTACATACATGAATTTGTCCATGAGGGCATGCTGAAACGTTCAAAGTTAGCCTCTAACGATGTGCTAATGACTATAACAGGACGAGTCGGCACAGCGGCGGTTGTCAGTGACGACGATTTGCCGGCGAATATCAATCAGCACATCGTGCGCCTTAGGATTACCACTCAGCGCTGTTTGCCTAAGTATTTAGCGGCTTACCTCAATACTTCATTAGGAGGTTTACTTTCCAACCGATCTGTAAGTGGCGGGACCCGTGTTGCACTTGATTATGGGGCAATTCGTCAAATCCCGCTATTGCTTCCAAAACTTGATATTCAGCATAAAGTTGTTGAATTGGTTGATACAGAAATCAATGAAGAGGCACGTCTCCGTACCCACGCCGAAGCCGTCTGGCGCGAGGCGCGTGAGCGTTTTGAACAGCAACTGCTGCAAGGAAACAAATCATGATTCTCTCCGGCATTCTGCATACCTCCTTGGGTGGCTTCACCGTAATCCGGGGCGTTGCGCCGCTTGGAGAATTGGCGCGCTGTTCGGAAGTCAATCTTGAGTATCAACGCAATCTGATCGACACCCACAAAGAGGAGATCGAGCACTTTCTGGCCGATCTCGCAAATTGAACCCCACCGCATTACCACCACTACCGGCGGTTTGACCTTCCCGCATAACACCAGCCAGTCAGCCAATGCGCTGTATCTGGATGGGCATGTCAGCAGTATTGGCATCGGCGGCGGGAAATATCCCAATGGTCTTGGCGGCTACACTCTAGGCAGCATTACCAGATATGTTTCGCCGCTGGGTATCAGCATGGTGAACAGCCGCTGAAACTGGAATCTGAGCGGGCCGCTAAACTTTTTTGCACATTACTACTGAGGGCTGTTATGAAAGCCGGTTTTATCGCTTTTCTCTATCTAACCGCCGCTATGCTGCTGGCGACTAATCTTCCCCTCGACAATTTCCAGGTGGTGACTCCGCCTGGGCATGGCAACTATGAGCGACGTGCTGACGGTGTCTGGGCTTTGCATTTTACCCCGCCTGACAAATCCGCCTGGAAAGTGCTGGAGCTGCCGGAAGAGGTCCGTTTGGAAGGCTGGAAATACCTGAATTTTTCTGCCCGCAGCGCTGATCAGGCGCATCACCTGCTGTATTTTTATCTGCGCCGGCAGTTGGCAGTTGACAACCAGGCCAGTTTTTACAGCCTGATTGAAATCACGCCG
>JAAZIZ010000073.1 GCA_012800565.1 Lentisphaerota bacterium | reverse complement strand
GCAATTGCCTGGCATCGGTCAAGGCCATGAGTCCGTTTGGATTGTGGCGCCTTCCAGGCGCTCTGATTTCGGGGTGCCGCCACCTCCGGTTCCCTCGCCCTCCAGGCTCGGTCACCGGAGGTTATTATTGTGTAGCCCTGCCGGGCTAAGAGGCGCAGTTGCATTTTCACAACGTGTCATTCAGCACGGGAAACCAGTCCTTCGGACTCCTGTCCGGGGAAAGCAAAAAACGAGGCTGAAAACGAGGGAAGAAAACGGGAACCAAAGGAAGAAGCGGATTTTTCCCCGTGGAAATCCGCGAAGAAGATTGAAGAAGGGCAAAACCATAAAATATTGCCATCAGTGATATAGGGTATGGCAGATTAAATGCACAGCATGACTTTTGTCAGATTAAATGCGTTGAAGAACATTTCAGGTGGTGCGTTTAGTTTTTCAACTTGCGCGGCAGATATCCGGTCAGTGAATTCGCGTTCTGGGCTTGCGAATTCGCCAACCTGAGCTATCTTTGAACAACGTCAGCCCTTTGAGTTCTAATTGAGTTCTAAAACCATATTTACAGGAGGAAAAATGCACCGGCTTTGCACTATCGTTTCGGTATTTGTCTGTCTGTTTGCTCTGTCACTGTCTGCCGCGCCAAAATTCACCTTTACCCTGGACCGCCCGGAAGCGCAGTATAAATGCGGTGAACCGGCGACTTTCACGGTGCTGCTGGCTGAGGAGGACGGCACCCCCCTGTCCCAAGGAGAAATGACCCTGACCCTGACCCGAGACGGACGGGATAAAATTTCCTCGACCAAAATTGATTTAAGCCAGCAGAATCCCGCGACTGTTGCGGGGACTCTGGAGACCCCCGGGTTTCTGCGCTTGCAGGCCTCTTATGCCGGCGGGGAAAAACCGCTTTACGCAATCTATGGCGCGGCCTATGAACCGTTGAAAATCCAGGCCGGTGCGCCCATGCCCGAGGATTTCTGGTCTTTCTGGCAGCAGGAGGTGCAGAAAGCCGAAGCGATTCCTCTGGACCTGCAGAAGGAGAAACTTGATGAATTCTCCAACGAGCAGTACACCAGCTATAAAGTCAGTTTCGCTGCTCCGGGTGGCAGAGTATATGGTTTTCTCTGTCTGCCTCAAGGCAAGGGCAGGGTTCCCGCCTGGGTCTCGGTGCCAGGAGCCGGACCGGGACGCGATGCCCCGGCCGTGGATGCGAATTTTGCCACTCTGGTGCTCAATGTCCATCCCTATGACCCGCGTCAGCCGGACCGGAGCATCAAAGAATTGTATCAGGAGCTGAACGCCAATGGCATATATATGTATATTGGTGCCCCGGACCGGGAGAAGGTCTTTTTCCATCGCGCCATCCTGGGCATCAACCGGGCGGTGAACTGGCTCGCCGCACAGCCGGAGATCGACCCCGAGCGTCTCGGCTATTACGGCAGCAGCCAGGGCGGAGCTTTTGGGCTGATTCTGGGCGGGCTGAATGGTAAATTCAGTGCGCTGGTCTGCAATGTGCCTGCACTCTGTGACCACTTGGCCTATAAGGACAAACGCAGCCCCGGTTGGCCGGGATATTGCTCAAAGCTGAAGTACAGTCCCGAAATTGAGGCCATGGTGCCATATTATGATGCCGTGAATTTCGCCCGTTTCGTTAAAAAACCGATCAAAATCATGGTCGGTTTCGCAGATTCCACCTGCTCGCCCGGGTCAGTATATGCTGCTTTCAATGCCATCCCTACCGCAGACAAGGAAATCTTCAATGAAGTCGGCATGGGTCATGCCGGGCGCCCCAGCTTCAATACCTCAATTGCCTGGATGAAGAAAGTAATCAGTGCCGCGCAGCCATAAGCGCAGTCTTTTCAACCCCGGCTGCCGGCTGGCGCAGACAGGATTCTGAACTATGGATATTAGTCAATTGGTACGCAGTGATTATGAGCGTCTGGTCGCGGTCGAGGTCAATGAAGAGGGACAGGCCGAGCTGTTTTTCCGCGACCGCGATGACACTGTCCGCAGTCAGCTGCATAATTTCCAGCCCTGGCTGCTGACCAGTGGCCCGGAACTGGCCAAGGAACTGAACCATGTCGCTGATGTGGTACCACTCGCGGGTCCCGGCAGCCTGCGCTGCCGCGTTTCCTTCCCGGAACTGTCCTCGTACAACCAGGCAGTTAAAGATTTGAAGAAAATCACCCGCCAGAACCCCAGTTCGCCCTTGGCACCATATCGGCTGGTAAATGATTTCACCCAGCAGATTCTCAGCCTGACCCCGGCCCGACTCTTCCGGGAGATGGAATTCAGCCAGCTGCGGCGCCTGCAACTGGATATCGAAACCAGGTCCGGAGTGCCAGGCCGATTCCCAGACGCCAGCCGCCCTGAGGATTCGATAATCCTGGTGGCCTTGCGCGATAATACCGGCTGGGAGACT
>JAAZIZ010000072.1 GCA_012800565.1 Lentisphaerota bacterium | reverse complement strand
CCGCCTGCTGGCCAACCTCAAGGGCAACAGCCGCAGCATTGAGATTGTCCGTGAATACAGTTTATGGAACCGCTGGCCCTGGCTGGCGCTGCTGATCTCATTGTTCTGCCTGGAATGGTATTTCCGGCGGCGGTGGGATTTAGTCTGAAAAAGCCAGCGCGGTTTCAGCCCGTACATTTTATCCATCCACAACAGGAGAGAACCCTTATGCGTTTCCGCCAAGTTCATCTGGATTTTCACACCTCGCCTGATATCAGCGGCATCGGCAGTGCTTTTGATTGCAAAGAGTGGCAGCGCACTCTGCAGGAAGCTGCCGTGGACTCCATCACCTGCTTCTCCTGCTGCCATCACGGCTGGAGTTATCACCCCACCAGCGTCGGGCGGCAGCATCCTCACCTGGACTTCGATTTGCTGCGTGCACAGATTGACGCCAGCCATGAAATCGGGATCAAGGTACCGGTGTATATCACCGCCGGAGTCAACAATATGGTGGCCGAAGAGCATCCGGAATGGCGGCAGATCGACTACCAGGGGCAGTACTCGGGCTGGAATGTCAGCCCCCTCAAGCCGGGTTTCCGCAAACTCTGCTTCAATACACCTTATCTGGATTATCTGTGCCGGCTGATTGAGGAGACTGTCACGCTGTTCCCCGACGCAGACGGCATCTTCACCGACATCATCTTCCAGGGGCCCTGCTGCTGCCGCTACTGCCTGGACGGCATGCTGCAGGAGGGGCGCGATCCGGAGGACCCCGCCCAGCGCCTGGCATACGCCCGCAGCGTGCTGCTGAAATACTATCGCCGGGCCACCGCGGCCGCCCGCAGCCGCGACCCCAAGATGCGCATTTACCATAACACCGGCCTGATCCCCGGTGACCGCGAAGTGCTGCAGTACTACAGCCATCTTGAACTGGAGTCCCTGCCGACCGGCGGCTGGGGGTACGACCACTTCCCCTTGGGCGCAGCCTACCGCCGCAAAAGCGGCTTGGAATTCCTGGGCATGACCGGGAAATTCCATACCTCCTGGGGGGAATTCGGCGGCATCAAGCACCCTAACGCCCTGCGCTACGAATGCTCTGCCATGCTGGCCTACGGCGCCAAATGCTCCATCGGCGATCAGCTGCATCCCAACGGCAGGCTTGACCCGAGCACCTATGCGGTCATCGGGCAGGCCTACCGCGAAGTCGCGCAGAAAGAGCCCTGGTGCCGGCAGGCGACCAATCTCGCTGACATCGGTGTGCTGCAGGCCGTGGCCTGCAAGCCCGGCTGCGAGCAGTCCACAGCCGCCGATATCGGCGTCTCCCGGCTGCTGCTTGAGGAACACCTGCTTTTCGACATGCTTGATGAACAGATGGATTTCAGCGCCTACAAGCTGCTGCTGCTGCCGGATAATATCACCGCGACTCCTGCTCTGACAGAGAAAATCCAGGACTACCTGCGCGGCGGCGGCCGCCTGCTGCTGTCCGGCCGCAGCGGATTACAGGCAGACGGCAAGGCCTTCGCCTGGAATTTTGACCCCGGATACAGTGGACAGAGCCCGTATTGCCCGGACTACCTGCAGGCGGCACCGGAATTTGCGCCTGACTTCGCCCATACCCCATTTGTGATGTATGCGCCTTCGCAGCGCATCCAGCCGCATTCCGGACAGATACTGGGCGAGGTCTACGATCCTTATTTCAACCGGAGCTACCGGCATTTCTGCTCGCACAAGCATACTCCGAACCGCCCCGAGCCTTCCGGTTTCGCAGCCGGCGTCCTGACCGGCAGCATCCTTTATTTTGCCCATCCGGTATTTTCCCTCTATCGCTATTACGGGCAAGTCGCGCTCCGGCATTTCGTGTCCCGGGCTCTGCGTCAGTTTCTGGGGTCTGACCTGCGGGTGCAGACCAGTTTACCCTCACAGGGCCGCCTGACCCTGACCCAGCAGGCCCAGGAACAGCGCTATGTCCTGCACCTGCTCTATGCCAATACCGTCTTGCGCGGCGGTCAAAGCCAGAATCCCGACGGCAGCAGCCACGGCTGTGCCAATCTGGAGGTCATTGAGGAATTGAATCCTCTGCCTGACGTGGCAGTAACTCTGCGCCTGGGGCAGGCGATTCGGCGGGTGGTCCTGGTCCCGCAGGGCGGGGAATTGCCGCATACCTGCGGCCAGGACGGAGAAATCAGCTTCACCCTGCCCCGCCTGCAGTGTCATCAAATGCTGGCCCTGGAGTATTAGAAGCCGGCAACACCTGTCCGGCTGCCCCGGGAATCCCCGTGGGCATTTCCGGCGGGTTGTGCAGCATCATCTGTAAAAGCCGGTATTATATTATAATTTTAACTGGTTCTCTTATTTGGTCCCCCTGTGCGAAAGGATTTCGGCAATGAAGCAAACTCCGGAAACCGTGGTGCTACTCAATTTTGGCTGTCGTGACATCCAGCAGCTGGCCCGTGCCATCCGCGATCAGCATATCTACACCATGGTCATGCCATACACGGTCAGTTGCGAACGGCTGCTGCAGGAAAAGCCGGTGGGGCTGATTATCTGCAGCGACAGCGCGACCTGCGGGCAGCCCGCTGCCAGGGAGAAATTCCGGGAAACCGGCCTGCCCCTGTTTGAGCTGTCCCTGACTGCGGGGCAGGACTACACCGCCCAGGTCGCCGCGGCAGTGGATTTCTGCTGCCGGGAATGCTCCTGCCGGAAATCCTGGCGGCTGGATAAATTCATCGATGAGGCGGTCGCTGACATCCGCTCTCAGGTCGGCTCCGAGCGGGTGGTATTGGGGCTGTCCGGCGGGGTAGACTCATCGGTGGTGGCGGCGCTATTGCAGCGGGCCATCGGCAAACAGCTCACCTGCGTATTCGTCAACAACGGACTGCTGCGGAAAAATGAGCCAGAGACAGTGCAGGAGATTTTTGCCCGCAATTTCGCCATGGATTTGCGCTACGTTGATGCCTCAGACCGTTTTCTGGATAAACTGCAGGGAATCAGCGACCCCGAGCAGAAACGCAAGATCATCGGCAAGGAATTCATCGACGTATTTGCGGAAGCCGCAGCCGAGACTAATGCTCCGTTTCTGGGCCAAGGGACTATCTACCCCGATATCCTGGAAAGCATCCCTCTGGACGGCAATCCGGCCGGGGTGATCAAGAGCCACCACAATGTCGGCGGCCTGCCGGAAGACCTCAAATTCCAGCTGGTTGAGCCGGTGGAACGGCTGTTCAAGGATGAAGTGCGCCAGGTCGGCCGAATGCTCGGTCTGCCGGGCGAACTGCTGGACCGCCATCCTTTCCCGGGCCCCTCGCTGGGTGTGCGCCATCTCGGTGCCATTAAGCGCGAGACTCTGGCCATGCTGCGCGAAGCTGATGCGATCGTGACCGAAGAACTGCTGAAATCCGGCTGGTATCACAAGACCTGGCAGAGTTTTGCCGTCTTCTTACCAGTCAAGACAGTCGGCATGAAGAATCACCAGCGCACCTATGATTATGTTATCGCGCTGCGCTCAATCAATACGGTGGATGCGATGACCGCCCAGATTGTACGCCTGCCGTGGGAGCTGATTGACAGCATCACGGCCCGCATTGTCAACGAGGTCAAGGGCATCAACCGGGTGGTCTATGACACCACCCCCAAGCCACCGGGAACTATCGAGTGGGAATAATCGCCGCTCCGGGTGGCGGGCAACGCGCACCACAATGGTTTTTGCGGCAGGACTCCTTGCAGAAACGCACTATCAGAGCATGATATTCGTTGTACAGCTGGACATCTAGCGGCAAGGCATCCTGAAAAATCGCCTGCAGGCGGTCATACCCGAGGCCATCCGGCAGGCCCAGGTGTCGGCTGGCCACCCGTCTGGTATAGGCATCAATAACGAATACCGGCCGCTGGAATGCGTAGAGCAGTATTGAATCCGCGGTTTCCGGCCCTATGCCCTTGAGAGCCAGCAGCTTCTGCCGCAATCCCGAGAGATCGGCGCTATACTGATATTCTTCTGTATGGGTCAGGAAGAACTCCGCTGCGCTCTGCAGATAGGCACGCTTCTGCCGGAAGAACCCGGCCGGGCGGATAGCCGCCTCCAGGCTGTCGTAGTCTGCGGCCAGGACGGCCTGCGGGCAGCAGAACTGCTGCTGGTGCAGATTGTCCAGGGCTTTCTCGACATTGGTCCAGGCACAATTCTGGGTCAGGATTGCGCCGCAGATGATTTCCCAGGGCTGTCCGCTCCGGCAGGGCCACCAATGCTGTGGTCCATACCAGTCAAACAGCTGTTGATAGAAGGAATAGATTGTCATCAGAGTAGTGATGGTGCCGCAGCCACAAAGGGCGAGCTTGTCCGACTTGTCCGACTTGTCCGACCTGTCCGACTTGTCCGACCTGTCCGCCCCGCACTACGGCACTATGCAGCCTTTTTGGACAGGGTCTAATTAGTGTACCCGCAGTTCACTTTTTTGCAAGCCGCGGCCGGCAATAATACACCCCGGCCGTTGGCCGGACAGCGCTTTTGGGCCTGTTATGCCAGATTGCAAAACTGCATTATATTATTGCCGATGCCGCAGAGCTTTTTTGACACCCTATGGCAAGAGGACAAGATCATGAAGAGTGCATTTGAATTGGCAATGGAGCGCCTGGGTGGTGCTTCTGGGCAAAAACTCAGCCAGGAGCAGAAAGAGCAGCTGGCCGAAATTGATAGAATCTACGAAGCGAAAATCGCGCAGGCGAAATTCTCGGCTGACGCCCGGCGGCAGGATTGCCAGGGCGATCCCGATAAACTCCGCCAGGTGCAGGATGACCTCCTGGTCGAAATCCGTTCCTTGGAAAGCCGCCGCGAACGGCAAAAAGAGGAAATCCGCCAGAGCGGAAAAGAGAAATCGTAAGATGTTTGTGGACCGTGTTAAAATCAGCGTCGAGTCCGGTCATGGCGGCAGCGGCTGCATCAGCTTCCGCCGGGAAAAGTACGTCCCCATGGGCGGACCGGATGGCGGAGACGGCGGCAATGGCGGCGATGTGATCCTGCAGGCGACCAACAGCGAACAAAGCCTGGTGGACCTGAAATTCCAGCCGCAGTGGAAAGCCGAGCGCGGCGGCAATGGCGCGGGACAGAAGATGCACGGCGCCAACGCCCCCCACTGCCGCATCAAGGTACCAATCGGAACGCTGGTTTTTGATGCCGCCACCGATGCCCTGATTTGTGATTTAAAGGCCGACCAGCAGGAATGCGTGGTTGCGAAAGGCGGTATCGGCGGCAAAGGCAACGTGCATTACGTTTCGTCGGTGAACCGCGCCCCCCGCAAGGCTCAGCCCGGCACCGAAGGCGAGCGCAAGGAGCTGGAACTGGAGTTGAAGACCGTGGCCGATGTGGGCCTGGTCGGCTTTCCCAATGCCGGCAAATCGACTTTCCTGCGGGCAGTCTCCAGAGCCCGCCCCAAGACTGCGGCATATCCGTTCACCACCCTGCACCCCAATGTCGGGGTCATCGAATTTGAGGATTTTCAACGCCTGACCATCGCGGATATCCCCGGGCTGATCGACGGTGCCCATCTGAATGTCGGCCTGGGCCACGCATTTCTGCGCCATATTGAGCGCTGCCGTATCTTCTGCTATGTCCTGGATATGGCTGGTGTGGACGGGCGGGACCCGCTGCAGGATTTTGCCGCCCTGAAAAACGAACTGGAGCATTATGAGCCGGGGCTTTCCACCCGGCCCGGCATCATCCTGGCCAATAAAATCGATCTCCCTGAAGCGGCCGAAAATATCCGCCGCCTGCGGGAAAGCAACCCGGGCCTGGAAATCTTCCCGGTCTGCGCAGAACTGGGCGAAGAGACTGCGGCCGCGATTTCGGCTCTGCGCACCTTGCTGGACGCGATTCCGCCGGAAGATGAAGATGCGCTGTTGCGCATCCTGGCCCGCCGTCGGAAGTACGCGAAAGCGCAGAGCGACCAGGACGATGATGACGATGATTATGATTTCTAAGGAACCGCAGCTGGTATGAGAAGCACCGGGGCGGTGGAAAAAATCAATCCATGAACTGGTTTCTGATACTGACACTGATCCTGCTGCCCTTGGGGCTGCTGCTGCTTGGGCTAGCCCAGCACGGCAAAACCGCAGTTCTGAACCGCACTGACTCTGCCCCGGAACTCCGGACCATGCTGCTGTGGAAGCCTTGGCAGGAGTTGCTTCTGGGCTTTATTTTTACATTTTCCGGACTGTATTTCGCCCGCCGGATTGTATCCGGTGCCAAAGCCTGGGAGTTGGCCTTGGCTACAGCTGCGTTGATCGCGCTGCTCAGCTCCTGGGGAGCATACGGTCGTTTCCGCAGTACTTGGGATACAGTAGAACTCCCGGCTGCCAGCAAACTGCGCCTCCTGCATTGGCAACGCTGTTTTTGCCTGGGGCTGGCGCTGCTGTTGCTGGGGCTGCTCTCGACTTTCGCCTGGCAGCTGCAGGCCACCTGATGGCTGACCGGCAGCACTCAACTTTCAACCCACAAGAGGAAAAATCATGTACGTTGGCAGAATCGTAGCCATAGGGCGCAATCTGGCCGGACAGGGTGCCGCGCTGTATCGGGTCTCCTCCCGCTCTTTCCCCAACCGTCAGGCCGTGCTTCTGGACCAGGCCATCGCCATCGTCCCTAAGCCGGGATACGAGAATGACATCAAGAAAAATCCCTATATCGCCTACAACTGCCTGCGTTTAGCCGGCAATTACGCCATCGTCAGCAACGGCTCCCAGACTGACCCCGTCAGCGAGAAGATTGCCGCCGGCATGCCTCCGCGCGATGCCCTGGCTTACGTGATGCTGTCCATGGATTATGAACATGACAGCCTGAATACCCCGCGCATCACCGGCGTGATCACCCCGGACGGCAGCCGCGGCTTCCTGGCCATCGTGCGTCAGGACGCACTGCTGGTCCGCGAGTTCTCGCTGCTGCCCGGACAGGCATTCTATGTCTGTACCTACGAACGCAATGAACCTGGACCGGAACAGCGCGAGGACTCATTTGAGGCCAGTGACGCGGCGGCAGCCTGCACCTTTATCATGCAAAAAGGTGTCTTCGCGGATTTTGACAAGCCCGTCTCAGCGGCCTGTGCAGTCGCTGACAGCCGGGGCATTTTTCAAACTGCAACAGCTTAAAATTTAACAGGGAGAATGTGGTTATGGATACCAGGATTGTAGCGAAGCTGGCAGAAATCATGACCCAGCATCAATTGACGGAACTGGAAATCGCCCAGGAAAATCTCTCCGTTCGTCTCTGCCGTGGCCAGTCCCGCGAATGCATCGACTCTGCGGTTTTGCAGCAGCCTTCGGCTGCGGCTGCCGCCGAGGCCCCGGCTAAGACGCCGGCGGTCGAAACCATCTGCATTACTGCTCCCATGCCTGGAACTTTTTACAGCGCCAGCGCCCCCGAAGCCGCCCCTTTCGTCAAATTGGGCGACGATGTCAGCCTGGGCAAGGTCGTGTGCATTGTTGAAGCCATGAAAGTAATGAATGAAGTCAAGGCTGAAGTCAGCGGCAAGGTCAGCAAGGTACTGGTCGAGAATGGCACACCGGTAGAATTTGGCCAGCCCCTGTTTGAATTGATTGCACCCTGAAGAAAGGCAACCTGGCACCCATGAATATCTATTCTGATTTTGTATTCCCGGAGGGTCGGATCAAAGCTCTGACCATGAGTTATGATGACGGTGTGGTAGAGGACCGCCGCCTGGTTGAAATTTTCAACCAGCACGGCATCAAAGGGACTTTCCATCTGAATTCCGGCCGGCAAGGTGCCGGGACCTTGGCCGAGGCCGGAGTGCTGTACCAGGGGCACGAGGTCTCCTGCCATAGCAAGAACCATCCCACCCTGGATCGGATTCCCGATATCTGCATCCTGAACCAGATGCTGGAAGACCGCCTGGCTCTGGAGCGCCTGGTCGGCTATCCGGTGCGCGGAATGTCCTATCCCAACGGCGGTTACAGCAGCGCCATCCTGCCTGTGCTGGCCAGTGCCGGCATAGTCTACTCCCGCACCACCGTCAGCACCGGCAAATACTCTCTGCCGGACAACTGGCTGACCTGGCATCCCACCTGCCACCACAACGACGATTTGCTGGCCCGGGGGGAACGTTTCAAGCAGATGCGCGGTAATTTCAGCCTCTTTTATGTCTGGGGCCACAGCTATGAGTTCGCACGCCAGAACAACTGGGAGCTGATTGAGGAATTCTGCCGGAATATGTCCGGTGTACCGGATATCTGGTACGCGACCAATATTGAGATTTACGATTACGTCATGGCGGCCCGGCGGCTGGAATTCTCAGCTGACGGCAGTCTGGTGCACAACCCCAATGCGCTGTCAGTCTGGCTCAGAGCAGCGGGAGAAATCCGCGAGGTGCCGTCCGGGCAGACCGTATCTCTGGCCTGAACAGCTGCGGCGGGAGACGGCGGCACAGCGTGCCGGAACTCATAAACCTTCCATTAGCTCTGCGAAAGTACCGGCGAATCCGAGCAGGACATAGAGCACGCCAAAAACCAGTCCCCAAATCACTCCCAGGATTCCCAGCACGATACCCACGGTAGCCATGGTATTGCCTTCCAGCTGCCCGTTGGAGTTCTTGATTTCGCCTTTGGCCAGGAAACCGAATACTATGCCCAGGATGGAGCAGAACTGACAGCATAGCAAGCCGATAATGCTGCAGACCAGCGATGCGGTAGCTTTGCCGCAAGTCTGGCGCGGGTAATAATTCTGGCCGGCTGGGGCGATTGTTCCTGCAGGCTGGGAGAGTGGTGCTGCCGCAGCTGCTGGCGGGGCAGCGGCGTTGCTTTCTTGTCCGATGATAAAAGTCTTAGAGCATTGCGAGCATTGAACTGTCTGACCGCTGTAGCTGTCATCGCTGTTCAGAACCGTCTTGCAATGCGGACATTGAATAGTAATATTCATCAGCGCCCCTTTCTTTTTGCTGATTTTATAGGTCCAATCAAAATCCCAGCCGGCAAATAATGTATCCCTGTTACAAACAATAAGCAAACAGAAAGGAGTTTTTAGCCGGGATAAAAAATCTCACAGCCTGGACAGGGGCCATGATACGACCTCCCGTCTTTCATAAATCGATAGTGGAACTTCGCCCCGCGCTGATATACCATTGTGCAACCTCCTGATACAACCTGACATTACCAGATACAACCGGGAGGGCGGCCGGGGATACTTCTCACAAAATTATCACAATTTTATCACAAATTGCGGTTTTAATGGGGTGACTGACCGGGCTCGAACCGGCGACCTTCTGGGCCACAACCAGACGCTCTAACCAACTGAGCTACAGCCACCATCAAGTATGGGAACACTTATAATATTATTCCTGAATAGCAAAAAGCAAGCCCGTTGCCTAAAAACTGCCCAAGAATGAAAAAAGTTCCCTGTCGCAGTTGCCTTTACGGCAATCGCAATCATATTAATAACAATTTTCGACAGTCCGTAAGATATTAAACTTCAGGCAAGGAAAGATTATGCGTAAAATCAAGGTTTTGGCTGGTATCATCATTTTGTTCTGCGGGGCATTGTGCTTGTCTTCCTGTGTCAACAAAGTAGTCTCTTCCCACAACATCAGCAATGAGCGTTATCTGTTCGGCACCTACTCGGCGCTGCTCAGCAGCAACTTGTATGACACGGACAAGGCCATCCGGGCCACTGCCAAACGCGCCAAGTTCATTGAGGAAATGCGGCTCAACAAATTCAACAACATTGTGTATGTGTATAAAGATATCTACGACTGCAAGGTGAAATTCACCACTTGGGAAACTGAAGATAAACTGACCCGCATTGAAATCAAGATCGGCAAGACTGGCGACAAAGCCAGCTCCCAGGAACTGCTGATTGCCATCGACGAAGAATTGCGCGCCAGCGGGCTGTAAGGAGTTATTCTTCCCGCGCCGCGTTGCAGGCACTCCCATGCTGAAGGCTTCTTCTCTCCGACCGCACCACCCGGCTGAGTCTGCAGCAGACTCAGCCAGTTCAGCGCCATTGCAGGATATCCTGCTGACAACCACCGGGCTGGGCAAAGAATATTATTCCGTACCGGTGCTGATGGATATCAATTTCCAGCTCAGGCACGGCGAAATTGTCGGCCTGGTAGGAGAAAATGGTGCGGGTAAATCGACCCTGTGCAAATGTCTGAACGGCATGACCCGGCTCAGCCAGGGGAGTTTTGTGTTTGCCGGGCGCCGCTATCGCGGCATCAGCGTGATTCAGGCCCGGGCCGCCGGAATCGTCAGCATTCCCCAGGAAACCGACCTGATTGACGAGCTTTCCATTTACGAGAATATCTTTCTGGGGCGGGAGTTGCGCCGGCCCTGCGCTTTGCTTGACCGCCAGGCCATGCGGGCCCGGTCAGCGCAGACTCTGCAGGAACTTGAGTCCAGCCTTGACCCGGAGCGGCTGGCCGGCACCCTGAGCCTGGCAGAAAAACAGCAGGTCGAGATTGCCAAGGCGCTGGAACAGTCTTGCCGGCTGCTGATCATGGACGAACCCACCACGGTCCTGAATGCCGCCGAAATCAGAAATCTGTTTTACCTGATGCGCAAATTGCGGGCGCAGGGGACCAGTATCCTGTTCATTTCCCATAAGTTGCGTGAAGTCAAGGAAATCGCTGACAGCATCGCCATTTTGCGGGATGGACGGCTGGTCTGCCATTCCCCGGCCGGGGAACTCAGCATCCAGGACATCGCCAGCCGCATGGTGGGCCGGGAGTTCCGCCAATCTTTCCCGCCGAAAAGACCAGCGCCGGAAAACGCCGCTGAGGTTCTCCGTCTGCATGAGATTTGTTCCGGCAGCCGCGTCCGCGGGGTGTCGTTTTCCTTGCGCCGAGGTGAAATTCTCGGCCTGTGCGGGTTGCCCGGGTCCGGCCGTACCGAATTAGCCGAGTGCCTGTATGGCAGCCGCAGAATCAGCGCCGGAGAATTTCTGCTCTGCGGTATTCCCCAACACTTCCGGCATCCCCGGGAGGCGGTAGCCGCCGGCATCGCATATTTGCCGGAAGACCGGCAAGGCAGCGGCATCCTGGGCGATTTTTCTGTCCGCTGCAACACCACCCTGGTGTCGCTGTCGAAATACTGCCATCCTTTCATCTCCGTCAGCGAGGAGAAAAGGGCTGTCTGGCAGCACATTGTTTCTTTCAGCATCAAGCCTGCAGACAGCGAGTGTGTGCTGCGCCAGCTCAGTGGCGGCAACCAGCAGAAAGTTGCCATTGCCAAGGGGCTGGACAGCGGCCCCTTGCTGTTTATCTTCGCTGAGCCCACCCGCGGCATCGATTTGCAGGCTCGTAGTGAAGTCTACAATTTCATTCACCGCCTGCTGGAGCAGGGCATTGCCTGTCTGCTGATTTCTTCCGACTTGGAAGAAGTGATCGGCCTTTGCCGGCGAGTAGGGGTAATGCGCGAAGGACGCCTGGAAGGCTTCCTGGAGGACAAGGCTGTCAGCGAAGAAAACATCATGTACCTGGCCACCGGCGTCGGCACCCGGCACACCGCCGCCGGCACCACGTCACCATCATAAACCAGATGCTCTCGTTTTATCTGAAAACTTATGGCTGCCAAATGAATGAGCGGGACTCCGAAGCTTTGTCCTGCCTGCTGCTCAGCCACGGATACCGGGCAGCACCCGACGAGGCCGCTGCCGACATCATCATCCTGAACACCTGCAGCGTGCGGGAGCAGGCGGAGCGCAAAGCCATCGGCAAGATGGGGCTGTTGAAGCGCCTTAAACGTCAGAAACCAGGGCTGATCCTCGGACTGATCGGCTGCCTGGCCCAGCGCCGCGGCGAAAGTCTCTTTGCCGAACTGCCGCATCTCGATTTTGTGACCGGAACTGACCAGCTGCAGAGCATCCCCGGGACGCTGGCCGCGTTGCAGCAGGAACGCCGCCAGTTCGCCGCCCTGAGCCAAGGGCCGGAGATCGCTCCTGAGCTTGATTTGCATCAGCCGGGGCACTGGCTGGCCTATGTTTCTGTGATGCGCGGCTGCAATCAGTTCTGCACCTATTGCATTGTTCCTTACACCCGGGGGCGGGAAAAGAGCCGGCCAATCCCGGCCATTACCGCAGAAGTCGAGCAGCTCGTCGCCGACGGCTGCCGGGAAATACTGCTGCTGGGCCAGAATATCACCGCGTACATGGTGGCGGAAGCCCGCCAGGCCGGCACCTGGACGAAAGAATTTTCCGGCTTTGCCGACCTGCTGCTGGCGTTGCATAAGATACGCGGCCTGGAACGCATCCGCTTCACTTCCCCGCATGTAAGTTTTATGAACCGCAAATTCATCGAGACTGTCTGCACCCTGCCCAAGGTCTGCAAGTCCTTTCATATCCCGGTGCAATCCGGCTGTGACCGCATTCTGAAATTGATGAACCGGAACTACAGCGTGGCAGAATACCGCCGTAAAATCGCGGCCATCCGCGAACTGACCCCGCAGGCCACTTTCACCACCGATGTCATCGTCGGCTTTCCCAGTGAGACCCGTGAGGAATTCAATCTTACCCGCGAGCTGATGCTGGAGGTCGAATATGATATGGCCTATATCTTCCGCTATTCGCAGCGGGAGGGAACCCGGGCGGCAGAAATCCTGCCCGATGACGTCCCCGAAGAGGAAAAACATCTCCGCAATCAGCTATTGCTGGATGATCTGGCCGCGGGAGTCAGCGTCCGCAACCGCCGTTTTCAGGGACAAGTCGTTGAAGTACTGGTAGAAGGCGAGAGCAAGCGCAACCCCAGCCGCTGGACCGGCCGTACGGACCTGAACAAGGTCTGCCTGTTCCCGCACCGCCCCGGCGTGCAACCGGGGCAAATCCAGCCGGTGCTGGTCCAGCGCAGCACCGCCAACTCGTTGTTCGGGGAATTGCAGATAAATTCGCAAGGGTAACTGAGATGCTGAAAACAATTTTGAGTTCTGCCGCTGCCGCAGTGCTCGCCGGGGCCTGTATCAGCACTGTCGAGGAGGCCAAGCTGGCCCGGGAATTCAGTCTGTATCAAGTCTTCACCGACCACTGCGTCCTGCAGCGTGACCGGCCGATTAAAATCAGCGGCACCTGCCCGGCCCGGGAAGCGGTGCTGGTGCGCCTGGCCGGCAATGTCAGCGTGGCCTTCGCCAACCGGCATAACGAATGGACCGCGGTGCTGCCGGCGCTGCCTGCCGGAGGTCCCTATACCTTGGAGGTGCAGGGTGCCGAGGGCAAGGTCATCCGCCTGCAGGATGTGCTGATCGGTGAAGTATGGCTCTGCTCCGGACAATCGAATATGGCCATGCCGCTGTGGGGGGAGCGGGAATTCTTCCGCATTCTCGATGGCCGCGAGGAAGCAGCCCAAGCCAATTACAGCAATATCCGCCTGTTCAACACCAACCTCTGTGCCGCCAAAGCTCCCCAGGGACCGGTTCAGGACATCGCCGGACCGGGCTGGGCAGTATGCAGTCCGGAGTCAGCCTTGCGCTTCAGCGCTGTAGGATATTTCTTCGGCAAGCAGTTATGGGAAGACCTGCAAGTGCCTATCGGACTGATCAACTGCAGCTGGGGCGGGACGCCCATCGAGAGCTGGATCAGCCGCCGGGGATTTGCCGCCGCCGGAATGAACGCACTGCTGCAGGATATCGACGACTTGCTCCAGAATAAAGGCCGCATTGCAACCCGGGAGCGCCAGGAACAGGAAGCCTGGGAAAAATCTTTCCGGGAATTGGGAGGAAAGAAATCAGAACGGGCGGCAGAATACCACAATGAAGATTATAACGATGATTCCTGGCAGGAGGTGCAATTGCCGCAATCCCTGACCTTGAATTCACCGGGGGTGTACTGGTACCGCCGCAAGATTGTGATCCCCTCCGGCTGGCAGGGCCTGGACCTGGAGGTCGGACTGGGAGCCATTGATGAGTGCGATTTTTCCTTCTTTAACGGCGAGCCGCTGGGACAGACCGGTTCGGAAGAACCGATGTACTACGAGAAACCCCGCGTTTACACGGTGCCAGCCAGCCGGGTCAAAGCCGGCCAGCTGAACAGCATCGCAGTGCATCTGGTGAATTACAGCGGGGCTTTCGGCATGACCGGCCCCGCCCAGGCGCTCTATATCCGGCCGTGCGGCGAAACGGGGACGCAGATCAGCCTGAGCGGCGAATGGAAATTCACGGTGGAATTCACCGTCGCGCCGAATTCTTATCCCGGCCGACCGGCCAGGACCGCCGATGCCTCCTCACCGAAATTCCCCACCACCTTGTTCAATTCCATGATTTTCCCCTGGACGCGCTATCCCATCCGGGGTGTCATCTGGTACCAGGGCGAGGCCAATGCCGCCCACCACCGGCAATACCTTGCCTTGCAGAAAGCTCTGCTGAAAGACTGGCGGTGGCATTGGCAGGACCCGGAGCTGGCTTTCGTGCTGGTGCAGCTGGCGGCGTATCAGCAGCCCACCCCCAAAGACCGCCTGCCTGATGATTTCTGGCAGCTGCGTGAACCCGAGGATGACGACTGGTCATATCTGCGGGAAGCCCAGACCGCGCTGCTGAAAGAGCGCCACACCGGCATGGCGGTCAGCATTGATATCGGCGATCACTCCGACATCCATCCCGCCAATAAACGGCCACTGGGGCTGCGGCTGGCCCGGGAAGCGGAAAGAATCTGCTATGGCTATCAGCCCATTTCTGCTGGGCCGCTGTACCGGCGCAAGAAGCGCGAGGGGGATAAAATCCGCATCTTCTTCCATAATGCCGACAACGGCCTGAAAGTCCAGGGCGATGCCTTGGGCAGTTTTGCGATAGCCGGAGCAGACGGGAAATACTACTGGGCGGAAGCAGTGATTGAGCAGGACACGGTCCTGGTCTGGTCGCCTGCGGTGCCTGAGCCCCGTGAGGTCCGCTATGCGTGGGCGCGCTATCCCGGCAATGCCAATCTGTATAACCGCGAGGGCTTCCCGGCCTCACCTTTCCGGACTGACAAATAACGCCCCGCAGAGCGAACATCTGCAAGGAATACTCTGAATATGTCATTATTAGCTTTGGATTTCGATGGCGTAATCTGCGACAGCGCCGCCGAGACTGCAGCCAGCGCCTGGCGCTGCGCCACACAGGTCTGGCCGGAAGATTTTCCTGAACCGGAAGCACCGGCGGAAGCAATCTCCGCTTTCTGCGCAGTGCGCCCCTATCTGGAGACCGGCTACCAGTCCATCCTGATGCTGAAAATGCTGCAGGAAAATCTGGGTCTGGAGGCTTTTCAGAACGACTTGGAGCACCACTTGGCACGCCTGATGCAGGAGACTGCCCTCGGCCCCGCAGAGCTGAAGCGGCTCTTTGGCGACTGCCGGGACCAGTGGATTCAGCAGGACCTGCCCGGCTGGCTGCATACGCACCGCTTCTATCCCGGAGTGATCGCGGCTCTGCAACAGGCACTACTGTCCCGGAAAGAAATGGTGATCCTCACCACCAAGCAGGAGCGCTTCGTGCTGGAGCTGCTCACCGGACAAGGAGTGGAGTTCCCGGCCGCCCAGGTCTGGGGGCTGGAACGACAACTGAAAAAAGAACTGGTGCTGCTGCAATTCCTCAACCAGGGAGCACAGGAGATAATTTTTGTGGAAGACCGTCTGCAGACTCTGGAACTGGTCGCCAGCCGGCCGGCTCTGGACCGGGTGCGCCTCTGCTATGCTCCTTGGGGATATGGCACGCCAGACGATCTGACCCGGGTCCGGCAGTCCACCAGAATCCGTCTTCTGACCCTGCCGGAATTCATTTCTCTGCTTAACTAACAAGGAGTAAGTATTATGCGTCTGCAAGTCTGCTTTTTTCTCGTCATCGGGTTACTGGGGCCAGTTCTCCTGCCGCTCCGGGGACAGCCGGCGTCAGAATCAGTCAAGTATGTTTTTCTGTTTATCGGCGATGGGATGGCCACCCCACAACGGGAGCTGGGCGAGCAATACTCCCTGGCCTGCACCGGACAGGGCTTGAAGATGAACAGATTGCCAGTCAATACCCTGACCACCACCCACTCCGCCAACCAGGAAATCACCGACTCTGCCGCCAGCGGCACTGCTATTGCCTGCGGACAGAAGACCAACAACCTTTATCTGGGCGTCGATCCGGAAGGAAAACCCCTGGAATCAATCGCCAAGATCGCCCTGCGTCACGGACGCCGGGTCGGAATCATCACCAGCGTGACTTTGAATCATGCTACTCCGGGGGCATTCTATGCCACGGTTCCCAACCGCAACCAGTACTATGAAATCGGACTGGCCATGCTTGAGTCCGGCTTCCACTACTTTGCCGGCGGTGGTCTGCAGGCGCACAACAACCAGGAATCGCCTCTCTACCGCGGCAATCTCTACGAACTGGCAGCCCAGGCCGGCTATATGGTCTGCAAAGAAGATACCGCGGCTTTCCGGAGCCTGACCCCAGGCTCCGCCCCCAAGGTGATGGTCTTTGCCCATGCCAGTGCTATGCCTTACGAAATTGTGGCCCCGAACGATGCACTAACTCTTCTGGACTTGACCCGCAAGGGCATTGAGCTGCTCGACAACCCCGAGGGATTTTTCCTGATGGTTGAAGGTGGACTGATTGATTATGCCGCACACGGCAACCAGGCTGAATTGATGCTGGGGGAAATGCTGGGGCTGGACAGAAGCATCAGCGCAGCCCTGGATTTCGCCCGGCAGCATCCCGAGGACACTCTGATTGTGGTGACCGGCGACCATGAGACCGGCGGCCTGACCTTGTCTGCGGCAACCGAGCAAGACAAATCAAAATGGCAGCAAGTCCGCGGCCAGCATCTGCTGACTGAGCGCTTTGACGCGAAAATCCGCCAGATCATCGCCCAGCCAGACACCACCCTGGATACTGTGCTGGCGCTGGCTGAAGCCGACTTCGGCCTGACCGGCGGATTGACAGCAGATGAGCGCCAGCAGATCGAACTCTCATTCCAGATGGAACGGCAGCGGGCCGAATACCAGCGCCAGCTAACCGCCCTGGAACAGGATTTTGCGGCCCGCAAGGCCGGACGGGAGAACGCGGAAATCCGCGTTCTGGAGCAGGAATTCAGCGCCGCCCGGGCGAAGCTGGCGGCCGAGCACAAAAAACAGCTGCAGAAATACCCGCAGCTGTCTCTGGCCCGGCAGGTGGCGGCTGTCTGCAACCAGCGGCTCGGAATTTCCTGGAAAACAACTGGCCACAGCAGCCTGCCGGTGCAGACCAGCGCCATCGGCAAACACGCCGAACGGTTCCGGGAAGCAACTGATAACTGCCGCATCGCCCACATCCTCACTGATCTGCTGAAGTAAGGCGCAATGCGGGCCCAACCAGGCTGATTTTTGAAGATGACACCCCCGTCGGGGGTTGATGCTAAAACGCCACCTTGGCAGGTTAAAACAGGCAATGCATGGGACGTATGGGACGTATGAAATAGGAAATGGGGGGGGGCGGTAAGCTAAAACTGCCCATCCCCTTGTCCCCTGCAACTCTCCATCCCCGCCCGCTGCCCTGCAGACCCATTACCCGGTTTGCAGCCCGCAAACGACGAATTTTTCCCCGGCGGCTTGATTTTTACTTCTTTTTGTATATCTTTAACAAACAACGCACAGCCGCGCTACGATGTGCCGCAACAGGATTAATTGCCGCCTCAATTCATCTGCCTGACAACAGGAGAAACAATGCCACATACACGACAGCTTTTTTACGTCCTTGCCCTGACTGTTTGCGCGGGGTTCTCGCTCCTGGCTCAGAATGCAGCCGACGGCAGTACCGACGCCGGCACTGCCCCCCCGGAGCCAGTTTTCGCTCCGGACGGAAGCATGGTGCAGCTGGGCGAATGGACTGCCCGCAATCTCTGGCTCCGCCGCGGAACCGGCGGGCAGAGCAAAGACAGCGATTTCTGGCGCCATTTTATGCATGGCATCCGTGATGACAAGGGGATACCTGTCGCCTGGCCGCATCTGTTCAACAGCGCCGAGGAGGCGCAGAAATGGCTGGCTGGAGAAGCAGCCAGCCTGCAGTGCCAAAACTTCAAGACCTCGAATTTCCCTGTCCTGCTCCTGGATGGTCCGCACACTCTGGTGCTGCCCAAGCCGGTTCTGTCCCTGAGCAGCCTGTCTGCCCTCAAGGGGCAGGACTTGCGTTTTTATCTCTGGCTCAGGGGTGAGGATTGCGGTGCCGGCAGTCTCTGGGACAACGCTCCGACCGTGATATTCAGTCTGAAGGATGGTTTGGACAACCTGATCAGCACTTCCGAGAGCCTGTTCAAGACCCGTGGCACTTTCCCCTGGTTCTGCTATTACATCGAAGTTTCCATTCCCAGCGCCCTGAATACCACCCCGCCGGCGCAAGAGACTGAAGATGCCGGCCTGGGCACCGCGTTCACAATCAATCAGGGGAACGGTTTTCTGAGCAGCCTCTTCGGCAATGAGCTGGTTCCGCCGGAGACCCTCCCCCCCGGCGGCGGACTGTATATTACCCTGAAAAACCGAGGCGGCGGGAAAGCATTCTTCAGCACCCTCTCCTGGGAAAGCCTCGGTGCGCCAAAAGAGCCCGCCCGTGCCAGCTGGACCGATGCCGTGAGCGGCAGCCGCGCCCCAAACCCAGATTACGATGAATTACCCATGCATTTTTTCTTCGGCCTGGATGCTGCCAAAAAATGGAATTTCCTGCACGGCAACCACGCCACGCCAGATATCACCAGCATTGCCGGCCTGAAAAAATATCTCGCTTCGACCAGTACCGACTGGTTCCACTGCCTGTACGGGGTCGCCAACCTCGGCTATATCTATGATACCGGAACCATCCTGAAGCAATGCCGTGAATTCGAGAAAGGCTGGGACGAGGTGCTGCTGGACTACCTGTTGCGCTGGCAGGACTTGCGTACCGGCCTCTGGGGCATCGGCGGCACCCCGAATTTGCTGATCAGCCAGGCCATTGCCGAGAAATGCTTCTCCCCCACAACCCTGCGCCGTTCTGATCAGCCGGTGCGCGAGACCTCCTGGCTGACGGTGCACAATGCCGCCTTGCCAAATCCCCAACTGCTGGTGGAAAGTATCCTTTCCTGTCGCGTCCAGGATGCAGCCGGCCGGCCGCGAGGCTGGAACCGCTTTGCTTTCCAGGACCAGAAACTGGGGCAGGAGCAGCGCCATACGCTCAGCGACTTAGGCTCGACCTGCGCCGCAGTACAGCTCCTGGCGCAAATCGGCTCACAGCAGAGCAACCCCGCTTTGCAGAAGACTATCCAGACCGCACTTTACGACAGCTGGGAGTTCGTTATGCAGAATTTCTTCAGCCAGGCTTTTCTCTGGCGGCAGAATGACATCTCCTGGGCCGTTACCACGCCGGCGTATATGCTCAGGCTGCTGAATGATCTGCCCTGGCTGGAACAACGCAGCGACAATACCCTGCCCCAACCCAAATGTTCTGTTCAGGAAGTGCCGGGAGCAAAAATTCGCGTGACCTGGGAGGGTCAGAAGAACCGCTATGCCTCTTTGCGGGTCTATGCGGCACCGGCTTCACTTGCCCAGGGCGAAATCAACGAAAAGCATATAGTGGCTATCTTAAACCGGAACAGCAGCAATCTGCTCACCACCGACCCGCTGCTGCTGATGGGGAAAATCCTGGCTGCGGCCGAAAATCGCTGGGGTATCACTGCTGCCAGCGAAGGGGCGGATTACATAGCTGCGAAAATGTCTCTGCTGCCACGCAAGTTGACTGTGGGAGACGGTGGCAATGAGTTGGTTTTCCCTATCCCGGAGCCGGAAGCTGCCAAGGATTCTGAGGCTCAGGCTGCCGCTGATACCGGCCCGCTGAAATATTATTTGACTGCGGTCACCCCTTATAATGTGATGACCGTATTCACGGAAATCACGCCTGGCGAAAGGGCGCCATAACCCCCCCCGCAGCGTAAAAGGGGAGACTGCGGGTTAATTTTGCGGCAGTTCTGCCAGGGCCTGCTCCAGGTTCGGATAATACATCCTGTCACCTGGAAACTCGTCCCAGCCGGCCCTTTTCACCACATCCCTGATGGGCGCCTTCATACCGGCGCAGGCGAATTGCACCCCGGCAACGGCACAGTTCTGCATCAATTCAGACAGCATCGATACTGCCACGGCATCGATGTCATTGACGCCCGACCAATCCAGCAGTACCCAGCGCACCGCAGGCTGTTCCGCCAACCTGGTCCGAATCTGCTCCTCCACGAAGGCGGCATTGGCGAAATACAGACTGGCCTCAAAGCGCAACAGCAGCAGCCAGGGCTGAGTCACCGCCTCCGGATAACGCCGGAGGTCGCGGAATTCATTTTCTCCTACTCTCCCCAGTACTGACAGCCGCGGCCTGGCACTGCGCAGAATAAACAGCAGCAGCGAGAATGCGATTCCGGCCAGCAGCCCCTTATCCATCCCGAACAGCAGGGTAACCAGGAAAGTAAGCACAAAAGTCCAGCCGTCCGCCGATTTGATTTTAAACAGCTGCTGCGCTTCCTTGAAATCAATCAAGCCGATGACTGCCACCATAATAATTGCCGCCAGTACTGCATTGGGCAAGTGGGTAAACAGCGGTGTCAGGAAGAGCAGGGTAAGCAGTACCAGCGCGGCGGTAAAAACTGCGGCCAGCGGCGAACGGGCGCCAGCCTGATAGTTCACCGCAGTGCGGGAAAAACCGCCGGTAACCGGATAGCCGGAAAACAGCCCTCCGACGACATTGGCCAGTCCCAGCCCGAGCATCTCCCGGTTGGCGTCGATGCGGTATTTCTCGCGGGTGGCAATCCATTTGGCCACTGCCGTGGACTCCATAATACCAATAAAGACAATCATCAAAGCTGAAGGCAGCAATTGCCGGATGCGGTCTCCGGAAAGCTCGGGCCAGTGCCAGACTGGCAGTCCTCCGGGGACAGCCCCGACCGAACGCACTCCGTATTCTTCCAGATTGAAGCCCCAGACCAGCAATATGGCTGCCGCAATAACCGGCACGGTGACGGGGAAACGCCAGCGTTTGTAGCGGGCCAGAAGCAGAATCGCGCCTGCGCCCAGACCGATCGCCAAGGTCGGCAAATGCGTATTTGTGATATTCCGCAGCACCTCCATAATCATGGACAAGGCTGAATTTCCGCCAGAGAGTTTGATTCCCAGCAGATGCTGGAACTGGCTGATGCCGATCATGATCGCACCCGCGGAGGTAAAGCCGCTGACCACTGCATGGGAGACAAAATTCAGCAGAAATCCTGCGCGGCACAGTCCGAGGGCGATCTGTATCACTCCGACCAGCAATGCCAGCCCTGCCGCCAACCCCGCCACGGTTGTTGCATCTGCCCCAGCACTGATTTGTGCGGCGCAGGCATCCGCGACCAGCAATGACACAATTGCGACTGGTCCGACTGCGAGTTGCCGTGAGGTACCCAGCAGCGCGTAGGCCAGCAATGGCCCAGTCGCAGCATACAGGCCACATACTGGCGGCAAGCCGGCCAGCATTGCATAGGCCATCGCCTGTGGCACCAGCATCACCGCCACTACCAGCCCGGCAAGGCCATCGCTCCGGAGGTCCTGGCGGCTGTATGTCCGCAACCATGGCCACAACGAAAAAATCTGCTCTTTCATCTCTGTTCCCTATCTATCCTCGGGTCCGGGAGGCGGGCAGAAGCAATCGCGTACCAGCAAGCCAGCTAATTACCGGCGATACGCGGGAGATTCCGCGTATCGCCTTGCCTGGTTACTGATTCAGCAGCGGATTTCCTCAGCGGTTATGCCCGCTGGGATGCTTTCCAGGCCGTCATGCCGCCGATCAGGCTGAATACTTTCTGATAACCGCGTGACTTCAGGATGCTGCCGGCGATATTCGCGCGATAACCGGAACCGCAGACGACAGTGATGTGCTGCTCCTTGTCCAAGTCAAAATCACCGGTGATAATTTTCTCGATCGGGATATGCAGTGCGTTTTCGATATGTCCGCCATTCCATTCGCCCAGGGAACGCACATCCAGGACCAGGTGTTTGGGATATTTGGCACACACTTCTTTCAGGCTCTCCGGGGTAAGCTGCGGCAGATGGTTCAGCGGTTTGGCCTGCGCCGCCCAGCTGCTGATGCCATCCCCAAGGTAGCCAATCAGGCGGTCATAGCCGGCCCGCCGGTAGATATAGGCGGCTTCCTCAGCCTTGGCAGGTGCATCTGCCACGATGATGATATCGGTCCCGGCCGGAATTACCATTCCCAGCCAGTTCACTGAGGAAGGCGTCAGGCCGATATTCACCGAACCGTGAATGTATGCCGCGCCAAATGCGCTCGGCACCCGGGTATCGACAATTTTCGCCCCTCGGGCCAACGCATCCTGCACCTGCTGCACAGTAAGCAGGTTGAAAGGCGCGGCCTCGGCCAGCTTCGCCGGTCCGCGGCGGTTTTTGCCGACCATGACCGCGAAGTTATTCGGCCTCACCTGGAATTCGCCGGTCATTATTGCATGGAACTCCTCGTAGGGCATATTGTTCAGCAGAGGATTGTGGCGGCGTTCGAAGCCCAGGGTGCTTACCGGTTTGGGACTCATGCCGCGACCGCACAGCGAGCCTTCGCCGTGAGAAGGATAGACTTCCACCCAGTCAGGAAAACGGGCCAGCTTATGGTACAGGCTGTCATACAGATTCTTGACCTGCTCCTCCAGCAAATCCTCGCCGGCCAAATCAGGACGACCGATATCACCGATAAACAGCAGATCGCCCGTAAGCAGGGCAAAGACATCTTCCGCGCGGCTGTGATCGGTAACCGCGAAGCTAACTGAATTCGGGGTATGCCCGAAAGTCTCAAGCACTTCCAGCTCGGCCGCCCCAAAGCGGAAACGATCCCCATCATGCAATTCCTTATGCGGGTATTCGGCCTCCACCCCAGGATGCACATAGATGTTCGCGCCGGTACTGGCGGCCAGCTCGACGCTGCCGGTGATATGGTCAGCATGCAGATGGGTATCGAAGATATGGGTGATCCGCACGCCATTCTGCTGCGCGGCGTGCAGATAACGCTCAATATGCCGTTCGGGGTCAACTACGCAGGCAGTACCGGCCGCCGGACAACCAATGAGATAAGAAAAACACCCCAGCCCTGCCACTTTGAATTGTTCAAATAACATCCTCTGTCCTCCTGGTCCAAGAGCGCCAGCGGCAAGTTGCCTGATGGCACCGGGTCAAGCAAAAAATGCCGTCCATCCACAACTGAGCAGAGGCCGGCAAAAAAACTCTGCCCCTCCATGCATCAAGCACAGAGGCGCAGAGACCAACAAGGCAGTCAGACTGCCAGAGAATATTAGTCCAGATTCTTGTAGCAGAACCACCAGTCGAAAGACTCGTACTCTTTACGGCGCTTTGCCGCTGCCTTCACGTCTGCTGGCGGCGGGACAATCACCTTGTCCTTGATCAGCTCATTGTCAGGCCAGCCGGCCGGGATGGCCACATCGTTTTTGTCTGATACCTGCAGAGCCTTGATCGCGCGGAGCAACTCATCGATGTTGCGGCCGATTTCCTGGGGATAATACATAATCAGACGGTTGATGCCTTCCGGATCAACCACAAAGACCGCCCGCACCGTGTTGGTGCCCATACCGGGATGCAGCATCCCCAGCTTCATGGCCACCGCATCATTGGCGGCTATAACCGGGAACTTGATATCGACTTTGAGTTCGTTCTTGATCCACTCAACCCATTTGATGTGCGAGAAAACCTGATCGATAGACATCCCGACCAGCTTGCACCCCAGGGCCTTGAACTGATCATAACGCTTCTGGAACGCGACAAATTCAGTCGTGCAGACCGGGGTGAAATCGGCCGGATGGCTGAACAGCACAAACCAGCTCCCTTTCAAGTCACCCGGAATGTTCATCGG
>JAAZIZ010000071.1 GCA_012800565.1 Lentisphaerota bacterium | reverse complement strand
CTGAACGGCAGCGGCATCGTCCTGGCACGGCCCAACCACACCGTAATCGAAGACTGCGTGCTGTATGCCAACAACACCGAATTCAATGGCTCGGGCGGGAACCTGATCTGCTACGGGCCGGCAGAACGCACTTATCAGAGACGCATCGTCACTTTCGCTTCACCTATGGCAGGCCAGCGCTTTTATGGCGGTATCTTCGATGACTGCTGGATTGAGGACTGCATCGCCTTTGATAACGGCTATGGCGATATCTGGATCAAATATCCCAGCGATGCTTCCGGAGTAAGGCGCTGCTATGCCTCACATGCCATCCATTCGCGCATCATTAAGAACTGTATCTTCACCTCAGGAGATGAGGGATATTTCGGTCGTGCCGAGGGGAGTATCAGCCGGGCCCGGGAAAAGAAATTCAGCGAGGATTATGAATTCGCCGACCCAGCCAGCCTTGATTTCCGGCTCCAGGGCGATTCCTGCTTCCGGGGCCGTGACGGCCAGCCGGACTTGGGTATCGCGCCCTTTGATCCTAAAATCCTCTATGTCAGCAACAGCGGCGATGACCAGAATGACGGCAACAGCATGCGGACTGCGCTGAAGAGCCTGGCCGCTGCCGCCCAACGCCTGCAGGATGGCGGTACGTTGTACCTGGCTCCGGGCGAATATCGCGAAGACCTGGTGCTCAACGGCAAGAAGCAGCTGCAGATACGGGGGCGTGGTCACTGGCCGGTGGTGGTTGCCGGCGGGATTGTCCTGCAGAACTGTTCAGATATCAGCATTGAGAATTTGAATCTGCTGGGGCGGCTGCAGGCCGAGTGCCAGTCATTGCGGTTGCACAAGTGTGCTTTCCTGCAGCCGCAGAATCTGCCCGATGGTGCTGATGTCAGGCACTGCGCGTTTGCCGCTGCAGTGCAGTGCGGCCAGGGAGCTTTCCTGAGCGCGAATATCTTCGCCGCGACCTTGACCGGCAGCCCGCAGTTTTCGGGCTGGAATGCTTTCGCCGGCCCAGTCCCGGCGGGAGAAGTCAATTCCTTCACCGCTGTGCCGAAGTTTTCGAATGCGCAGGAGGGTACGTTCACGCTGGAGAATGAGTATCTTTTCACAGGCCGCTCCGGCGATGGTTTCCCGGTGGGGCAGTATCGGTACATCAACTCAGCAATACCCGGCAAGATGGAGTCCAAACTGGGCAGCGTTTCTGCCACCACAGCCAATTTCATATTCTCGGGCAATGGCATCTCATGGACCCATTTACATTACGGCCTGGATGAAAAATGCGGCGATGGCAAAGTCACAGGCGGAGGAGAACCGTTTTATTCCATCAGCCTGACCGGGCTGCAGCCGGGAACGCGTTATTTTTATCAGGCCACTGGTACTTTTAACCAGCAGAAACGTTTGACCAATGCCCCCAAAATTCCGCAGGCGTCTTTCAAAACTCCCACGGCCAGTTTTACCACGCCCGCAGTTGACCAGCCCAAGACGTGGTATGTCGCCAACCATGGCAGCAATCAGAATTCCGGCCTGTCTCCGGAGCAGCCTCTGGCTGAAATTGGCTACGCGACCTCCCGGGCCGCAGCCGGTGATACAATCCTGGTGCAGGGCGGAACGTATCGGGAGAACGTCCGGGTGCTGTCCACCGGCGATGAGGGCCGCCAGCTGACGATCGCCGGGATGTTCGGACAACGGGTGCAGATCGACGGCTGCCGGATGCTCGCCCGGGGGTTCCTGGTGCGAAGCAAAAAGAGCATCACCCTGGATTATTTCCATATCGTGGGCAATTTCGGTAACTGCAGCCTGGGCGCAGCCGGCGGCATCGTGGCCTCGTACTGCCCGAATTTGCATGTCAGCCGCATCTTTTACGACAACCGGGTCGGCAACGGGCAGTATGTAATCAATGTTAATAACTGCCCCAATATGCTGATGGAGAACTGCATCGGACACTCGTCCTTCAGCGGATTCTATTTCGGTTCCTGCGAAAATCTGGAAGTCCGGAACAATGTTTTCATCCGCAACAAAGTCAGTCACGGACGGGTTGCCACCACCATGGATGCCCCCGCTTATGTGCATCATAACATTTTTGCCGGCCATGTCCTGCAGAAAGTCCAGAATGCCGCTTTCTCCATCAGCGAGATTACGACTTTCCGGGAGGACAACAACTGCTTCCTGTACCGGGTCGGCCGGCACGAGAAGCCGATCTTCGGAGTCAGCCGCGAGAACGACCAGGTGCTGCCGGAGAGCCATTACAACGACATCATGACCACGGAATGGAAGCGCCAAGGGCGCTTCGCCCGGGACATCCGTACCTACGACGATTTCTGTCAGCGTTTCCAGCGGGAGCCAACGGCCATTTTCGCCGACCCGCAGATGAAAGCTCTGCCGCAATTCTTCCGGTTCAAGGATATCAACGACTGGCACGAGAATTACATCCTCGGCAAGGCCAGCGCGGAGCAGAAGGAGATGTACCGCCAGGCCAACCGGGCCGAGGCTAATATCCAGGAAGACGGTAAGCCGGCCCAAGTTGAATTCACTGACTACCTGGCCACCAATCCGGAAGTCCTGAGCCGCGGCATCGGCCTGCAGCCGGAACGCTTCCAGAAATAAGCCCGCCGCATTGCCGCGCTCCGGCAATGCACCAGAATCTCAATACCTCCGATTATGATGACTGCAGAAGAATGCCTGCGGGCTGTCGGCGGCAGTACTGCGCTGGCCAAATTCGCCTCCTGCTGGAATGAGTCTCAGGCGGAATATCCCGCCCAGGGAATTTTCTTCCTGCGGGAGGAATTCTGGCGCCCGCAGCGTGAGGCCTGCGGACTGAGCGCAGAGCTGGACCCGCTGCTGGCCCGGGCGGCCGGCGGCATTGCTGCTTCGGAGGCGCTGAGCCGTCTGGTCTGGCATACCTACTGGCGGATATACCGTTCGCCGGTGGATGCACATGCCGAAAATGACTGGCCGGAAGCGCAGGCACTGGGCGAGGACCGGGG
>JAAZIZ010000070.1 GCA_012800565.1 Lentisphaerota bacterium | reverse complement strand
TGTGCGGGCCGGGCATCTTCACTGCCAGGCACTGAGAATCAATAATCCTGCCATCTGCGTGCTTCAGCCGTCCCAGGTGCATCACCCGCTCCGCTGCCGTCTCAAGCCCCTGGCAGCCCTGCCACAGACGCCCGGCCAGCGCTATCGCCTCCGGGCCGGAGATTCGCAGTATGGACACCGCGCCGCCGACTGCAGTAGCCAGAGCGCAGATGGTGGAGGACTGTTGATAAAGTTCAGACACTGTTAAGCATTCCATTCAGGAATTACGGTCATTGCAGGCCTTGATGCCGGCATGGTATTCCTGCAGCGATTTAAGGGTATCGTGCCCCTGACGCCGCGCCGCCACGCCGTTGGCGGTAGCCAAGGCGGCGGCAACAGTGGTAATGTAGGGCACACCAAAACGAATCGCGTTTTTGCGGATATACGAATCATCCTTGGCGCTGGCTTTACCAATCGGAGTATTGATGACCAGCTGCACGTAACCGTTCTTGATCATGTCAACGATATCGGGACGACCTTCGTTGATCTTCGCAACCAGCTCGCTGCTGATGCCGTGCTCCTGCAGAAAATGCCCGGTGCCCTCAGTGGCGATAATCTTGAAACCGAGTTCCTGAAATTTACGGGCCGGCTCCAAAATCCCCGCTCGGTCCTGCGGATTCACCGTAATCAGCACGGTCCCCTCTTCCGGCAGCGGCGGCTTGGCGGCTTCCTCGGCCTTGAAGAAAGCCAGACCGGGGGTCGAGGCCATTCCCAGCACCTCGCCGGTGGAACGCATCTCCGGCCCCAGTACCGGATCGACCTCAGGCAGCATCGGGAAAGGGAACACTGCTTCTTTGACCCCGAAATGCGGGATATGCACTTCGCGCAAATCCATCTGCGAGAGTTTTTCACCCAGCATAATCCGGGTGGCGATTTTGGCCATGGAGATACCGCACACCTTGGAAACCAGCGGAACGGTGCGCGAAGCGCGGGGATTGGCTTCCAGCACATAGACCACATCGTTGCAAATCGCGTACTGCATATTCATCAGGCCGACTACTTGCATCTCCTTGGCAATTTTGCGGGTATAATTCTTGATGGTCTCAATGTGCTTTTCAGGGATAGTCTTGGGGGGAATCACACAGGCGGAGTCGCCGGAATGAATGCCAGCCTGCTCAATATGCTCCATAATCGAAGGTACAAAGGCGTCTGTGCCATCAGCAATGGCATCTGCTTCGGTTTCAATGGCATTCTCCAGAAAACGGTCAATCAGGATTGGCCGTTCCGGGGTCACATCGACCGCAGCTGCGACATACTGCCGCAACATTTCTTCGTCGCGGACGATCTCCATCCCACGCCCGCCCAGCACAAACGAAGGACGCACCATCACCGGGAAGCCGATCTGATGAGTGACCAGCAGAGCCTGTTCCAAGTTACTGGCCATACCGCTCTCGGGCATGGGGATTTCCAGGCGCTCCATCAATTTGCGGAACAAGTCCCGGTCCTCAGCCATATCAATGGTAGATGGTGAGGTACCCAGAATTTTCACGCCGTTGCGTTCCAGGGCGGTGGCCAGATTCAGCGGAGTCTGGCCGCCGAACTGGACAATTACGCCCAGCGGATTCTCCTTCTGATAGATATTCAGGACATCTTCCAGAGTCAGGGGCTCAAAATACAGCTTGTCGGAAGTATCGTAGTCGGTTGAGACAGTCTCAGGATTGCAGTTGACCATGATGGTCTCGTAGCCCATCTCCCGCAATGCCTTGGCTGCATGCACGCAGCAGTAATCGAATTCTATGCCCTGGCCGATGCGGATAGGGCCACCTCCCAGAACCATGACATTGCGGGCATTGTCGCTGGCCTGGCTCTGATCCGGGATATTGTAGCTGGAATAGTAGTAGCTGGCATCCGCGACGCCGCTGACCGGCACCCGGTCCCAGGCTCCCGTGAGCCCCAGATCGAGACGCTGTTTGCGGTTCAGTGCCTCGGGAGTCTTGAGCAGTTGAGCCAGATACAAATCTGAGAAGCCGTCTTTCTTGGCCTGGATAAGCAGTTCATCCGGCAGGACGTGCTCCTGATACTCCAGGATTTTCTTCTCCAACTCCACCAGTTCCAGCATCTGCTCCAAGTACCAGGGTTTGATGGCGGTCTTCTTATACAGCTCGTCGATGTCTGCACCTTTGCGCAAGGCTTCGTAGAGCAGGAACTGCCGCTGGCTGGTCGGAATGTTCAGGCGCTCCAGCAATTCCGGCAGGCTGAGATTCTGGTATCCCTTCACGAAGCCCAGGCCGGGATTGCCGTTCTCCAGCGAGCGGATGGCCTTCATAAAGGCTTCCTTGTAGGTCTTGCCGATGCTCATCACCTCGCCTACAGCCCGCATCTGGGTACCCAGTTTATCCTCGACATTCCGGAATTTCTCAAAGGCCCAGCGGGCAAACTTCACTACCACATAATCACCGCACGGGGTATATTTTTCCAGACTGCCATCACGCCAGTAGGGCAGTTCATCCAAAGTCACGCCGGTGGCCAGAATGGCCGAAATGTAAGCGATCGGGAAACCAGTGGCCTTGGATGCCAACGCTGACGAACGGGAGGTGCGCGGGTTGATCTCAATCACCACCACCCGGTCGTCCTTGGGATTATAAGCGAACTGGACATTGGTGCCGCCGATTACGCCAATGCCCTCGACAATGCTGTAAGCGTATTTCTGCATACGCGCCTGCAATTCCTGGCTGATGGTCAGCATCGGAGCCACACAGAAGGAATCGCCGGTATGCACCCCGACCGGATCGACATTCTCAATAAAACAGACCGTGATCATCTGTCCTTTGGCATCCCGGACCACCTCCAGCTCAAGTTCTTCCCAACCCAGCAGCGACTCCTCGATCAGAATCTGATGCACTATGCTGGCCTGCAGACCGCGGGCGGCAATGGTACGCAACTCCTCAATATTGTAGCAGAATCCCCCGCCGGTGCCGCCCATGGTATAGGCCGGGCGCACAACTACTGGGAAGCCGATCTGCTTGGCCGCAGCCTCCGCATCCTCAAGGCTGTTGACCACCTGGCTACGGGCCATGTCAATACCCAGACGGTGCATGGTCTCCTTGAACGCATTGCGGTCTTCACCCCGCTTGATGGCGTCAATCTGCACCCCGATAACCTCGACATTATATTTGTCCAGCACGCCGGCTTCCGACAGCTCCGAAGCCAGATTAAGCGCCGACTGCCCGCCTAAATTGGGCAGCAGGGCGTCCGGGCGTTCCTTTTCGATAATCTCGGTCATCCGGGCCAGATTCAGCGGCTCAATATAAGTCACATCGGCAGTCTCGGGATCGGTCATGATGGTCGCAGGATTGGAATTCACCAGTACGATCTGGTAGCCGAGATTCCGCAACGCCTTGCAAGCCTGGGTCCCGGAATAATCGAATTCACAGGCCTGGCCGATAATGATGGGACCGGAACCAATAATCATTACTTTCTTGATATCATCACGCTTAGGCATCAACTTCTCCTGAAAGGCTTGGAATAAGAACCAACGGCTGCATTTCCACCAAATATCTATTAATTACGGAAATCAACTACGCTGGGCTTTTAATATAATACCGCGCCAAGGGCTCTCAAGTCAAAATACCCGTTTTTACCGATAAAACAGAAGTCGCTCCTGTGTAATCGCTCCTGCCTCATTTATGCCCCATTCCACTTGCAAAGTGGCGGCCAGACAATATACTATCTCGCATATATTAAGGACAGATAATACTAAAGGAGCATGCGGTGTTTATCATCACTGATTTTGGTGCAAAGGGCGATGGACAGACCATCAACACCGCCTCCATTCAGCAAGCCATCGACACCTGCAGTCAATCCGGCGGCGGCACAGTAATCGTACCCGCGGGGCTGTTTATCACCGGTACCCTCTGGCTGCGGGACAATATTGAGCTGCATCTCTGCAACGGTGCTACCCTCAGAGGCAGCAGCAATCTGGAGGACTACAACCGGGATGACGCTTTCCCCCAGAATATGCGCAGTGAACAGGAGCAATGGAATGGCGCGCATCTGCTGCTGGGAGTGGAAGTCAGCAATGTCACCATCAGCGGCCCAGGCTGCATTGACGGAAATTGCGAGGCTTTCTTCGAACCCGTGCCCAAACCCCGCAAACCAAGCTTCGGCTGGAGCCATGGCATGCGGGTTGCCAAGGATAAAGAACGCCTGCGGCCAGGACAGATGATCATGTTCAGCGAATGTCGCGACATCCGTCTGCATGACCTGGACTTGCGCAACTCCTGCTGCTGGACCTGCCTGTTCCACGGCTGCCAGGATGTTTTCGTCAGCGGTCTGAAAATTCGCAATCCGATTGACGGCGGCAATACCGACGGCATCGACATCGACTGCTGCCGCCGGGTCATCGTCCGCGACTGCAACATCCGCACCGGCGATGACGGCATCACCCTGCGCGGTTCTTTCCGGACTCTGAAAGACAAGAGCGGCATTTGCGAAGATGTAGCCATCACCAACTGCATCATCGACACTTCAGTCTGCGCTTTCAGAATCGGCGTAGGCGAGGGCTGCATCCGCAATGCCGCTATCAGCAATATCGTGATCACGCGGGCCTGCACTGGCTTTCTCCTGCAGTCGGCCTACAGCGCCATAGCTCCTCGCGGGGTCGATATCTCGGAAATCGCGATCAGCAACATCCAGGCCCGCAATCTCGCCTACCCCGTGCGCATCATTTCCGGCTACCCCACCGCCACGGCCCAGATCAGTCAGATTCGCATCAACGGCTTCTACGGCCAATGTCATGCCAACTGCGAGTTGCGCGGAAATGAGCAGACCCGCCCGCATGATATCCGCCTGAGCAATTTCGACCTCACCGTCGTGCCCTCACCCATTGTCCTGGAATCAGCCGAAGACTATCCTAAGTATTTTTTGGAGCTGGATCGGGTGGATGCAGTCACCTTGGATAACTTCAATCTCCGTTGGCAAGAGCAGAATCCGGCTTGGCAGGGCACCTTGCGCCAAGGCGACACCTCAGCTGTGCTGATCCGCCCAAACTGCACCCTCAACGACCCGCCCAGCCGATAGTCATCACTCGATCAAATAATCTTACCCACACCCAGACCAGAGGCACACCCATGAAAATCATCTTGTCCGTAATCCTGCTCCTGAGTACTTGTCTGAGTGCGCAGGAACTGATCAAAAATGGGACTTTTGCGGAGAATCCACCGGACTACGGCGCCCTGCCGCCGGCCTGGCAACTGGACCAGCCGGACAGCCAGGCCTGGGGATTCGTCAATGACGACGGCATGAACAGCGCCGAGGCACTGCGCTGCAGGCTGCAGCCCGGGAAAATCACCGGCACTGTTTCCCAGAAAATAACCTGCCAGGCAAACCAGAATTACATCCTGCGGGCGGACCTGAAAAGCAGCACCGCCCTGCCCCAGGTCCAGGTGCTGAATGCAGATGGTAAGGTTCTGGCCAGTCTGTCTGCCCAGAAAGAAACGGCCGGAGTCTGGCAGGAGTTCAGCCAGACTTTCACAACTGTAAAGGACACCAACCTGACGGTCCGGCTGAGCGCCACCGGCGACGCTGGCACGGTCTTCTTCGACAACCTCAGCCTGCGTCCAGGGCAGGCCGCAGTTCAGGCCACCCCAACTGGCAGTACCGCGCCCCGCCCTTTCGTCGCGCCTGGGCCGAACATCGCCCTGGGAAAACCCTACACCATGTCGCGCCCCCCAAACTACGCTCTGTGCCGCGACGCCGGCGATGCCACCCAGCTTACCGACGGCATATACACCAAAGGATATTTCTGGACCCAGAAAAGCACCGTGGGCTGGAGTAACGCTTTCCTGCATACCATCACCATCGATTTGGGAAAAACCGAGCCCATCTGCGGCGTGTCCTGGAATGCCGCCGCAGGAACCGCTGGTGTGACCTGGCCGAGCCTGCTGAGCCTGTACGTCAGCGAAGATGCTGAGAACTGGTATTTTCTGGGCGATATATTCGAGCAAAGCATCGCCCAGTACGGACGTCCGCCCGAGGATAAATACAGCGTCTATCGCATAGCCAGCACCAGCCTGGCCAGCAAGGGACGCTATGTCTGCTTCCAGATTTTCCAGAATCAGTACTGCTTCGTGGATGAAATTGAAGTCTACCGCGGAGCTGACAGCCTGCTGGACCAGCCCGCCGGCCAGGAAGTCATACCCAGTCCCAAAACCCACTACTGGGCTCAATGCCTGCAGGGAAGACTGCTGGAAGACTTCCGCACTGTCAGCGAAGCCCTGCAGGCACTGCCGGACTCAGCCGATAAAAATGCCGCCCTGGCCAAGCTCCCGGGGGTGGAAAAATCGCTGCAGAAACTGCAATATCACGACTTAGCCCAATTCCTGACGGTTATCCCAATGGTTCCCGAACAGGCGGACATTTTCGCCCTGCATGCAGCAGTGTTGCGGGCAAAAGGCTTCTCCAAACCGGCCTTCTGGCGCAACAACCGCTGGGAAAATCTTTCCCCTCTGGCCATCCCGCCGCCGGAATCCCCTCAACCCCTGCAGGTGGAAATGATGCGTGGAGAAGTGCGGGCAGAAAGCGTGAACATCCTCAATCCCAGCGGCCAGGAATTGACTTTTCTGGTCACCGTCAGCGGACTGCCTGCCGGTTCCGGTCTCGATCTCCGGGAAGTCGTCTTCACTGACACCAGGCAGCTGCAGACCGTCTCCTCGGCTCTGCGCCCCGGACAGGGCGAAAGCCTGACCCTGAGCGTGCCTGCCGGCAGCAGCCGGCAGGTCTGGCTGTCTTTCAACCGCCCCAGCCTGAAAGCCGGCCAATATCCAGCCATAGTCAGCGCCAGCACTGCCGGACAGGAGACCTTGACCATCCCCTTGAACCTGGTTGTGCACGACCTTGATTTCCCCGCCGCGCCCCGCCTGCACGTCGGCGGCTGGGATTACCTGAACGGCAAAACCAGCCGTTATAACCCCAGCGGCGGCGACATTGAGGCCAATTTGGCCATGATGCGTGAAATCTATGTCGACAGCCCGTGGGCCACCAACAGCGTAGTGCCCCGAGGCGCTAAATTTGGCCCCAATGGAGCATTGCTCAATGCCCGCGAACTGGACTTCCAGGAATGGGACGCCTGGGTGAAGCGCTTCTCCGGTGCCCGCAATTACTGCGTCTACTGGGCCGTGAACGATAATTTCCAGCGTGAGCCGGCCGGCACCGAGCGCTTTAATCGCATGGTCGGGGACTACATCACCGTCTGGGTCGACCACCTGCGCCAGAATGACCTGCGGCCGGAACAATTGGTGCTGCTGCTGGTTGATGAGCCCTCTTCGCCGGTCCGCGACAGTATTATCATCCCTTGGGCCAAAGCCATCAATGCGGCCCAGCCGGAAACGGTGATTTTCGAGGACCCGATACACAGCGAACCGGAAAAAGGACTGCAGGAGATGTTCGAATCCTGCGACGTACTCTGCCCGAATACCGTGCATCTGGTCAGCCGCGGGCAAGCATTACGGGATTTCTATGTGCGCCAGCGTGAAGCCGGCAGGACTCTGTGGCTGTACTCCTGCAGCGGCCCGGCCCGACTGCTGGACCCCGTGTCTTATTACCGGGCCCAGATGTGGCAGTGCTTCCACTGGCAGGCCAAGGGGGCGTTTTACTGGGCCCTGGGCTGCGGCGGCGGCACGGCTGACTCCTGGCACGCCTACAACCAGTCTGGCACCGAGTATTCGCCTTTCTTCGTCTCCCCGGATGGTTCCATGACCATGAGCGCCAAGCAAAGCGAAGGCATTCGTGAAGGAGTACAGGATTACGAATACCTCTGTCTGCTGCAGGAGCGCATCGCTGCCGTGCGGAACACCACCCGCAACCGCAACCTCCTGGGCCAGGCGGAGGAACTGCTGGCCGGCGCGGCGACACGGGTTCTGGAAAGCCTGAAGCCCGCCGGTGCAGGCAGCGAGGATTATTACAGCATTCACTGGAATGATCCCAAAGACCGCGACAGCATGGACAAGGTCCGTATCGAAGTGCTGCGTATGCTCAGTGCCCTGAAATAAAAGCCAGGGCACTCTGCCTGCCATCGGACAGAATTGCTTTTAGCAGGAATTTTTTGTCCTCGCGCCGGCATCACTGATTTGCAGAATTATAGTCTGGCGGTAGGGTTTTGTCCCCATCGCCGTTTCAACCGCAAGTACAGCAACAACAAGGAAGCGTCATGAATGCTTTGAAGATTGGCTGGTCCTCCCGTGATGTCTCAACCAACAAACCCGTCAATATCCCGGGACAATTCGCCATGCGGATTTCCCGCGGCATAATGGACCCGGTAAGCGTGACCGCACTGGTCATTGACAACGGCGAGGACATGGTCGCTTTCCTCTCCGCCGACCTGGTGGTGTTCCGTTCCAATCTGCTGGACGAAATCCGCGCCAAGGTCAAGCAGTGCCAACCTGATTTCCCGGTGGAAAAAATCATCGCCAGCGCCACTCATACCCACACCGCGCCCGGGCATTGGACTGACAAAGAGGGCGGAAAAGAGACCGGCTCCTCGACCCCGCAGCTTAACTGCGTCCCGCATGACGGTGTGGAGATTGCCTCCAGTGATGAATACCGTGATTTCCTGTCCAGTCAGTCGGCTGAGGCCATCTGCGAAGCTTACGCCCGGCGCACCCCCGGTGGCATCTCTTTCGGTTATGGCTATGCAGTGGTGGCGCACAGCCGGCGAGTAGTTTACTTTGACGACTTTGGCCAGCGTGGCGGCTCCAAAAATGGCTTCATGATTGACGGACATGCCAAGATGTACGGCAATACCCGCGATGACAACTTCAGTCATTACGAAGCCGGCGCAGACCATTTTGTCAATCTGCTCTATACCTTTGACCAGCAGAATAAACTGACCGGAGCAATTGTCAACGTCCCCTGCCCCTCCCAGTGCTCCGAGAGCCGTTATCAGATTTCGGCCGATTACTGGCACGACACCCGAGAGGCGATCCGCCGCGAGCATGGTAATATCTTCATCCTGCCCCAATGCGCTGCCGCTGGCGATCTCTCTCCCCGTCTGCTCCATTACAAAGAAGCGCAGGCCCGACGCTTCCGCCTGAAATATGACTCTAAGACCCCCGGTCAGACGATTGACAAGGACTTGGGCGAGCGCAAGGATATCGCCGAACGCCTGGCAGCAGCTTTCAGCGAGGTGCTCTCCTGGGCCAAAAATGACATCCAGACGGCGCTGCCCCTTAAGCATGTGGTGACCACAGTCGAGCTGGAGAAGCGCCTGATCACGCCTGCGGAATATCAGTTCGCCTGTGAGCGTCTTGAGGCTCTGCAGAAAGAGCAATTCACCACCGAGGGCACCCCGCTGGAGCGTCTGAACGTGAATTCCTGCCTGGTGTCCCAGCGCGGACGCTTTGAACGCATCATCACGCGCTATAAGACCCAGCAGCAATCTCCCACGCTGCCCACGGAAATGCACGTCCTGCGCCTCGGCGACGTGGCTTTCGCCACCAACCGTTTCGAATACTACATGGACTTCATGCACCGCATCCAGGCCCGCAGCCCATTCCTGCAGACTTTCGTGGTGCAGCTCACTGCAGTGCCCGGTATGGACGGCGGCACTTATCTGGCTACCGAACGCGCGGTCGAGGGACAGGGCTACAGCGCCTGCCTGTTCTGCAATCTGGTCTCACCGAAGGGCGGACAGCAGATCGTCGATGAAACAGTACGGATACTCCAAGAGCTCCACGGCAACGGGAACTAATACCAATCGACGAAATGATGCAGCGGCCCACAGCCCTGCCCGATCTCGAGTCCGGCGGCAATAGCCCGCCGGACATATTCTTTGGCCTTGCGGCAGGCTTCCTCCAGCGGGTATCCCTGGGCCAGATTGGCGGCGATGGCTGAGGACAGCGTGCATCCGGTGCCGTGAGTATTGCGCTGCGTCAGGCGGGTACCGGTCAGCCAGACCTCCTGGCATCCGTCTAAGAGCAGATCATCCGCATGCTCGGTGCTGTGTCCACCTTTAAGCAGCACTGCCCGGGCTCCGGCGGCACGCAGGCTCTCAGCCGCAATCAGCATATCTCCGCGAGTTTTGATGCTCAATTCGGTCATCACCTCGGCCTCCGGGATATTGGGGGTGACCACGGTAGCCAGAGGCAGAAGGCACTCTTTAAGTGCGCTCACGGCTGCGGGTTGCAGCAAGTGGCAGCCGCTTTTAGAAACCATCACCGGGTCCAGGACCACAAAGGGAGGCTGCCAGCGTTGCAGGCAAGCAGCCACAGCCTGGATGATCTCTGCCGAAAACAGCATGCCGATCTTGACCGCATCCACCCGGATATCAGCAAACACGGCATCGATCTGCGCGACGACCAGTGCCGGGGATATTTCCTGCACCCCGCTCACCGTAGCGGTATTCTGAGCCGTAATGGCGGCAATGGCGCTCATCCCATAGACTTTATGTGCAGCCATTGTCTTCAGGTCGGCCTGAATGCCGGCCCCACCGCCGGAATCCGAGCCGGCAATAGTCAAAGCATGTGCGAAATCCATGTTTATTCCTGGTCTGTGACTGCGACCGGCGGCCGCAGTCGATGCTGGTTTTCTACTCCTCTGCCCCGTGTCCGGCACTTAAAATAGCACCGCCCGGCAGTGATACAAGCAGTAGCGCACAAATGCCGGGCCCCAACCTCAAGCTAGTAGTATGTTGACAGGCAAAAGATACCGCTGTTGACTACGGTTTTTGCCTGGGAAAAACGCCCTTCGAGTTGATTTCTGCAGAACACAGCCTAAATTTAAGCGATTGATGATCGTTGGGCTGATAGCATAATGTTTTACAGGATAATTCACGGACTCAGGAAAAAGGAACAGGAACCAGGAATGAAAAAAGCGAAAGATATTTTTGCCATTTATTTTCCCAGCTGGCATCCGGATCGGCATTATGAGCAGTGGTACGGCAAAGGTTTCAGTGAATGGGAGTTAATGAAAACGACCAAGCCGCTTTTCCCTGGTCACCAGCAGCCCAAGGTGCCGCTTTGGGGCTACTTCGATGAATCCGATCCGGTCTGGATGGAAAAGCAAATTGATCTGGCGGCGGATCACGGAATCACTGGCTTCATGTTCGACTGGTACTGGTACAGCGGCGAACAATTCCTTGAAAAGCCGCTGAATGAGACATTCCTCCAGGCCCCGAATCGCAACCGGTTGAAATTCTTCCTGATGTGGGCCAATCACAGCTGGGGAGTCTGGCCTGCCATGCGCACAGAAGCATCGGTCGGCATGCATGGCTCAGAAAATCAATCCGGAAAATTGCTGCTGAAAATGCTCCATTCCGAAGATGACCTGCGCACTGTCATGGACTATTGCTGCCAGAAATATTTCAGTTGTGAAAATTACTGGAAAATCGATGGTAAACCGGTTTATTCCATCTACAACAGCAACAGGCTTTTTGAGTTCGTCCCTCCCGCGGATGTATTGAAAATCATGCATGAAACAGCGCGGAAGCACGGTTTTCCCGGAATTTATACCTTGATGAATGTAGGCTGCTGCGAAGACAATGATTACTTCTGCGGCTGGGGAAGGATTCCGAAGATGAAAGCGGCCGGCTTCGATTCGGTCTTCGCCTACAACAGCGGCTTGCGTCGCGACTACTTGCAATACGTGGATAAAGATACGCCGACCTATGATTTTTCGTTCTCCATGCAGAACCAGCAATACTGCTGGGAGCGGATTGCGGAAGGAGGCCTGCCCTTCTTCCCAAGCGTCTCTCTCGGCGGGGACGTCTCGCCGCGCTGGAGCCGGGATATCACCTGGCCGTGGGATTTCGCGAAACTCTCCTATTATCCAATCTGCATCAACAAGACAGCGGAAAAGTTCGGAAAATTGCTGCGGCAGGCAATGTCAATGGATACCAGCGCCGTTTTCATCAACGCCTGGAACGAATGGAGCGAAGGAATGTTCCTCCTGCCGGAAAAGCATGTTGGAAACGCCTTTCTCGATACCGTCAAAGCCATTGCCAAAGAGTCCCTGGCCCAGTAAGTGGCCGCAAACCTGACAATTCCCCCCGGTCCGCGGCAGGCATGGTATTGCCTAGATTCAGGTATCAAGAATGACAGACAACAAACACGATCCGGACGCTTTTCGGCCCGACCATTACCCGCTGCTGTCTTTTCCCGAGCCGGCCTGGCAGTGGTTCCGGCAGGCCTGCCAGGACCTCGAAATTGATTCTATTGACGATAAACGCCCGCTCCTGGAGCGCTTCTACAGTCATCTGCTCGGCGTCAATACCTGGCTGAATCTGACCCGCCTGACCAGCGCAGAGCAATATCTGAAATTCCATGTCGTAGACGCCCTGACCGTCCTGAACCTCGTCCATGAATTAAGCGCTCCGGGTGATATAGTCCTGGACCTCGGCAGCGGCGGCGGATACCCCGGGTTACCCTTGTTGACCTGGTTACCGGACCGTCATTTCGTGCTGCTCGACAGCCGACGCAACAAAGCGACTTTCCTGCAACAGACCCTGACCTTGCTGCCGGATACGCAAAAAGCCGAAGCAGACTGTTTCCGGGGTCGGGAAGTCGGCGCATACCGCCCTGACCTGTACCAGAACTGCAGCATCGTGACTGCACGGGCAGTCGGTAAAGCCGCTGAATTGCTGCTCGACGCCACTGAACTGCTCCGGAACGGCGGATATCTTATACTGCTCAAAGGACCGAATTTCATCACTGATGAAAGCGATGAATTCGACCGTGCCTGCCAAAAACTGAACTTCGCACTCCAGGATATCCATCCCATCGCTCTGGATGAAAATGATCCGGACCGGTATGTGGTGGTCTGCAAACGAATGGCCGGACGCAAAAATAAAGCCGGACATAAATATAAATTCTGAACGCCACCGCAAATACAGCGCAAGGACAACCGATATAACGGACAGTACAGATATCGCTGCGATGCTGAAAGGTGCCTGAGTTACTGCGAGCTGCGGATGGCATCACATCGCCAGGCCGCCGTCAACGCAGAGCACTTGGCCGGTGATGTAATTTGCCTCCCTGGCTGCCAGAAACAAGGCGGCCCGGGCGACATCTTCAGGCTTGCCGGTCTGTCCCAGCGGAATGCGCTGCTGCAGTTCCTGCTGTGCGGCAGGCGGCAGCGCGGCAGTCATCTCGGTTTCCATATATCCCGGGGCAATCACATTGACGGTAATGCTGCGGCTGGCCAATTCCCTGGCCACGGATTTGCTGAAGCCGATAATGCCGGCCTTGGCTGCGGCGTAATTCGACTGCCCGGCATTGCCGAACAGCCCGACCACCGAAGAAATATTGACGATACGGCCGTATTTGGCCTTCAACATGCTGCGGCTGACCACTTTGGTGAAATTGAATACACCTTTCAGGTTGACCCCCAGCACCGCATCCCAGTCCTCCTCTTTCAGGCGCAGCAGCAGATTGTCGCGCGTAATGCCGGCGTTGTTGATCAGTACATCAATTTTGCCGAAAGCTGCCAGCACCTCACCGACCACCGCCTCCACAGCAGCGAAATCCTCGACCCGGGCCGCAAAGCCCAGCACCTTTTGTCCCGCTTGGGCTGCGATTTCCGCCGCCGCCTGGCGGGAGCGTTCAGCATCGGTGCCGACGATCGCCACTGAAGCGCCGGCAGCAGCAAAAGCAACCGCCATTGCCCGCCCCAGACCACGTGTCCCGCCAGTCACCAATACCACTTGGCCACAAAAGTCTTCCATCTTCGTACCTCCAGATATCCCGGCTCAGAGTTTTTCCAACGCTGCAACTGCCTTGTCCAGTGTCTCACAGGAGTTGATGCTGTAAACCGGCACCGAACGGTCGATGCGCTTGAGCAGCCCGCTCAAGACTGTGCCAGGGCCGAATTCCAGCAGCACATCGCAGCCGCTCAGCAGGGTGCGCACACAATCCTCCCAACGGACACTGCCGGCAATCTGAGCCACCAGGTTATGCTTGATCTGGTCAGGAGAGTCCACCACCGTACCACAGATATTCTGAGCCACGGGCTGGCGGGGAGCCTGCAGGGTGACGCCCTCCAGGAAAGCAGCAAAACCTGCAGCCGCAGGCTGCATCAGACGCGAGTGGTAGGCTCCGGCAACCGGCAGCAGCACCGCCTTATAGCCGGCCGCCTGCAGCTCCGCCGCGGCAGCTTGTACCCGCTCCTTGACGCCGCTGACAATCACCTGCCCCGGGCAGTTCAAGTTAGCGATATCAATATCATAGCGACGGCACAGCTCCTCCAGCTCGGCAGTTGGAGCCCCCAGAACTGCACACATCCCGCCCTCAGTCTGCCGACAGGCCTCGTCCATCAGCTCGCCGCGCTTGGCCACCAGCGCCAGGCCGGTGGCAAAATCGCAGGCTCCGGCGGCAGTCAGGGCAGCATACTCTCCCAAGCTGAGTCCGGCAGCCATTTGGGGTGCCAACGGGAAACGCTCCTGAAAGGCCTGCCAGCAAGCCAGGGATACAGTATAAATAGCCGGCTGGCAGCTGGCACAGCTGGTCAAATCTTCCATCGAACCGGTAAAGCACAATTCCGCCAGCGGACGCTGCAGCTGCGCATCAGCTTGAGCGAACAATTTCCGGACGGAATCGTATTGCGCAAAGAGCTCCTTACCCATGCCGGGATGCTGTGCGCCCTGCCCTGCAAACATCAGGCCTATACGCATGCTTGTCTCCTCTGGTGCCAATAAAGGGTGCCCCCGCGGACATACAGCGCCGACTAATGGAGCACGTCGTATTCTTTGATTAATTTCACGATGCTGTCGTTGGTGTTTTGTGCTATCATCTCACCGACGACACGGATACCATTGCGCACAGCCTTGGCATTGGAATTGCCATGACCAATCACGCATACGCCATCCACTCCCAGCAGCGGCGAACCGCCGACTTCGGAGTCGTCCATAGCTTTTTTGCATTCGGCAAAGGCCCCGCGAGCCATAAAAGCACCGAGTTTCCAGATGGTGCGCTCCATGATTTTCGCTTTCATTATGCGCCCCATGGATTTGGCCAGCTGTTCACAGACCTTCAATACCACATTGCCGACAAAACCATCACAGACCACCACATCGACCTTGCCGGAGAACAAGTCATGGCCTTCAACGTTGCCAACGAAATTCATGCCCGGGACTTCCCGCAGCATCTTGAAAGTCTCCTGGGTCAGATGGATGCCTTTCCCTTCCTCAGTGCCATTGCACAGCAGGCCTACTGCAGGATTGCGCTTCTTCAGAAGCGTCCGGGCATAGATATCGCCCATAATGGCGAACTGGGTCAGAATCAGGGGCGTGCAATCTACTGTGGCCCCGGAATCCAAAAATACAAAACGCCCCGTCTCAGACGGAATCAATGTGACCAGAGCCGGACGTTCCAGCCCCGGCAGCATCCGCCATTTCAAATATGAAGCCCCAACTGCAGCTCCTGTATTGCCGGCCGAGAAAAAACCCTGTGCTATTTTCTTTTTGACCAGGTCGGCAGCAACACAGATAGACGCCTGCGGCTTGGAGCGGATAGCCATGGCCGGATGCTCAGCCATCTCAATCACTGCGGTGGTCGGGACGATCGTAAGCCGGGCATCGCCCTGCTTGCCAAGGCGACTTAATCCAGCCTTGATCTGATCAGCATCGCCGACCAGATGGAGATGGTAGGTATCGCCATAATGGTCCAAGGCTTCACAAACGCCCTCCAGGATACTCCCCGGGGCATTGTCACCGCCCATAATATCAATTGCGATGGGAATCTGCCCCATCTTGCTCAGCCCTGCCGGGAGCCGGTATTCAGCACCTGACGATTGCCATACATCCCGCAGGCTTTGCAGACGCGATGAGGCAGACAGGGAGCACCGCAACTGCTGCAGTTGGTGGGCTCAACCCCCCGATAACGATTGGCGGCGTGACGGATGCGGACCCGCATCTTGCTTACTTTACTTTGTTGAACGGCCATGCTGGTTCTCCTGTTTCTCGACTATGTAAAAATTTATCCAATCTCTGTTCAAGACAGCTTCAACTTGTCCAACCCCTGCCAGGGGTCCGACTGTGATTCTGCCGCTGCGGGCAAATCTTCGGCGGCAGAGTCACAAGTACAACTGCTGACATTCAAATTCTCGCCGCACTGCAGGCAAAGACCGCGGCAATCCTCGCGGCAGAGACAATGCTGCGGAAAAATTATTAATATATCCTCCCTAATATCGGGCGTCAAATCAAGAACCTTGCCAAATGCATCCTTGTACTGATGACAGACATCATCGACCTGCAGCAGGAGCTCACCGGGGCAGTTGCACCGGTCACAAATGATGGCGATACGGGCCTGCAAGGTTCCCCTCAACAGCACGGAATTCTGTCCCAATGGTGTCAGGAGCAAGTCGTACTCAAGGGGATTGGGGTAACTGAAACGGTCTTCCTCCTGGATATCTAAATCTGCGAAGCTGATCTGCCCCCGCAGGCAGACGCCTTCGGGCCGCAAATCAACCAGCTGAAAAATCAAACCGCTCTTGACATCCATCAGAAACACCGCTCCAAATCGTAAAAATATTACTATATTGTCTGGATCGATTTTTGCAATCCGGGCCGAAAAAACTGCGGCTGCGTCTTGGCCATATTGAGGTAATGCGTCAGCTGGGCATTTTTATGACCAACGCT
>JAAZIZ010000069.1 GCA_012800565.1 Lentisphaerota bacterium | reverse complement strand
TGTCAAGCCAGAATTTAAACTTTAGTTGCGGTTGGTTTGTAATTTATTTTTTGCGCTGTTTTTGCCTGCATTCCCCTGGTGTCGCCGGTGTCTTCATCGTGTTCATTTCTGGCCGGCATCATCACCTGTGGTTGTTGAATTTTTCTCCGGGCTGGCTATATTTTGCTGCGTGCCGATCATGCAGTCAGGCTGGCTATTGTCCCGTGCCCCCATTACGGTGGCCGAAAAGTATATCAGCTGGAGAACAGCATTATGAAGATTTTTGATGTCCACACTCATGTATTTCCCGAAAAAATTGCTGCTGCTGCTTTATCGCATCTGCAGCAGAAATCGTATGACATTCCCGTCTATACTGCTGGCACTGGTGCCAGCTTGCTGCAGAAGGCCAGTGAGGCTGGCTACAGCGGCTGGCTGAACTGTCCGGTAGTCACAAATCCGCGGCAGATGAGGTCGGTCAATGACTGGGCGGCGGAGTGGAATGTCTGGCCGCATCTGTCCCTGGGCGGCATTCATCCGGATGCCGAGGATGCCGACCGGGAGCTGTACCGCATCCAGGAGCTCGGGCTGCTGGGGGTTAAGTTCCATCCCGAGTACCAGGAATTTCAGCCGTTGGAGAAGCGCATGGAGCGTTTCTGGAGCATCTGCGAAAAACTGTCTTTGCCGGTTCTGATTCATGCCGGGCAGGATATCGGTTTTCAGGGCAGCAGACGTTCGCGTCCGGCTGATTTTGCCGAGTTGTCGCGCCGTCATCCGGCGCTGGTCATCATCTGTGCGCACCTGGGCGGCTGGCGGGAATGGGATGAGGTCGAGCGCTGTTTAGTCGGCCAGAGGGTCTTTCTGGATACCTCGTTTGCCCAGATGTATATGCAGGACCAGACGCAGTTCAAACGCATCATTGTCAATCACGGCAGTGAAAAAATACTGTACGGCACCGACTCGCCCTGGCGGAATCTGTATGACGGGGTGGCAGAGATCGTCGCGCTGGGCTTGAGTCACGACCAGCAGGAGAATATCTTCTGGCGCAATGCTGAGCGGATTTTCCCTCTTCCCAAGCAATGAGGCATTTATGACCCGCGAAGAACTGTTGCTGCTGGACCTGCCGGCGCTGGGCAAACTCTGCCGCACGGATACGTACCGTGGCACTGGTCCCGGCGGCCAGAAACGCAACAAGACGGAAAGCGCGGTGCGGGTCACTCATCTGGAGAGCGGTCTGTCGGCTTTTGCCGATGAGACGCGGTCGCAGCATACCAACAAAGAACATGCCTTGGAGAAACTGCGGCTGCAGCTGGCAGTAAAGCTGCGGCAGGAGCCGCAGGTCTGGACGGGAGGGTGCCCGGCACTGAGCAACCACCGCTATGCGCTCTGGCTGGGGGTGGTCTTTGACGCTTTGCAGGCCGAGGATTTCAAAATAGCACCGGCGGCCGCATTTTTAGGTCTGAGTACCAACCAGCTGGTCAAGCAGCTTTCGCGCGATCCGTTTGCCTGCCAGCAGATCAATCAGGAGCGCCTGGCCCGGCAGCTGCCGCCCTTGCGCTGGTAAGAGTCACTGCCGGCGGCTTTTTTCGCCCAGGTCGCCGTTGTGCAGATGCAGGCCGCCGTCGGTATAGATTATTTGTCCGGTCAGGGAATTGGTCTCGGCCAGAAACAGACAGGCGCGGCAGATGTCAGCCAGGTTCACCGCTGCCTGCATAGGTACGCGCGGAAGCAGCCGCTGCATCTTCTCCATGGAGACACCGGGGGGCGGCAGAACCAGACCTGGAGCCACGGCGTTGACGCGGATTTCAGGAGCCCATTCCAGGGCGCAGGCCTCGGTGGCATCGCGCAGGCTTTTTTTGGCCATGGCATAAGCCCCCCCGCCAGGGTCAGTCTTGCTGATGCTCTGGTCCAGGATATTGATGATATTGCCGTTGCGGCAGTGGTGCCGGAAGCTTTGCATCAGGAAGAATGGCGCGGTGAAATTGATGGCGTAATCGGCCTGCAATTGCATCCGGGAGATATCCTTAAGGGGCCGCCGTTGATATTCCGAGGCGTTGTTGATCAGGCAGTCCAGGTGTCCGGCTGCTGCCAGCACTTGCGGCAGCAGATTTTCCGCGAATTGCTCGTCCAGCAGGTCACCTTGCAGCAGAAGATGGCCTTTTGCGCTGCCGCCGAGCTCCGCAAAGAGCGCCTGTGCCTCGGGCAGCGAGTGCCGGCAGTGGATAGCCACCCGCCAGGCATGACTGGCGAAATGCCGGGCTATGGCGGCTCCCAGGCGGCGGGCGGCACCGGTGATAAGCACTACTGGCTGGCGGTCTGCAGGGGTGTTCATATTGTTCTCTTCAAGCCCGGGGATGGAAACGCTTATGTGCGGCGGCGAGGCGCGAAGTGTCCGCATGGGTGTAAATCTGGGTGGTGGCGATATCGGTATGGCCGAGCATTTCCTGGATGATTCGCAGGTCAGCGCCGTTGCTCAGCAGGTGGGTGGCAAACGAATGTCGCAGGATATGCGGGTAGATATTCTTGTTGATGCCGGCCCGCAAGGCGGCTTCCTTGACCAGCATCCAGACCCGGGCCCGGGTCAGCGGCTGCCCGGATTTGGAAACGAAGAATGTGAGCGCCCGGCCCGAGGGGTCCAGGCAGGGGCGGGCTTTCTGCAGGTAGCGCCCCAGAGCTTTCCAGGCGCTGCGCCCGAAAGGCACCAGACGCTCCTTGCTGCCTTTGCCGCTGACCTGGACTACTCCGCGCTCAAAATCAACCTTGTCCAGCCGTAAGGAAGTAATCTCCGAGGCTCGCAGCCCGGACGCATAAAGCAGCTCCAGCAGTGCACGATTGCGGATTTCTAATGGAGAGTTGGCTTTGAAGGCTCCCAGCAATGCTTCGACTTCGCTGAGATGGAGAAATTCCGGCACCAGCTTCCAGAGCCTGGGACTGTCCATCACGTCGGTGATATCAGCTGCGATGACACGCTCCCGGGTCAGATAGCGGAAGAACATCCGGATGGAGACCAGGCGGCGGGCCAAGGTGGTGGAAGCCAGGCCGGCGAGCTTGCCGTCTTCCAGGAACTCCAGGATGTCTTCTCGCCGGACTTCGGCCAGGCTGCCGCAGGAATGCAGTTGCAGGAACTCCAGAAACTGCTGCAAATCATTGGCGTAGCTCTGGACGGTATTTGGGGACAGCCCGTGTTCCAGAACCAGCAGGTCGAGAAAATTCTGACGGTGATTCTGCATAGCTAAAAAGATATCCTTGAGCCTGCATTTTGCAAGTCCCCGGGAAGTAAAAATCCCTATTCCCGCGCTTGTCGGCCGCAGGCTCCGGAAGCATTCAGGGTGAAAGACAAAAACCGGCAAAAGCGAAGAAATGTGCTGCTTCTGGCTTGCAGCCAGGGCATTCACGGCTTATGCTAAGAAAATTACCGGAGATAACAATTATTGGCCATAGAAATGGAGCTCAACATGAAAAAATGTACTGTTGGCACTCATAAGGAATGCGTGGAATTTGTCAACGGCGATTTCCGTATTGCCGTCACCACCAAGGTCGGTCCGCGGATCATCGGCTGCTATATCGGCGACGATGATAATATGTTCGCGGTGTTGCCTGCCCGGCAGATGAAAGGTTTGAACAACGGCTTCAAGCTCTATGGCGGTCACCGGCTCTGGCACTCTCCTGAAGATAAGCCGCGCAGCTACCAGCCCGACAATGATCCGGTTGAGGTGGAAGAGTTCAATGATGGCATTGAATTCTCCGCCCCGGTTGAGCAGTTGACCGGCATTCGCAAACGCATCCGGATTGAGGAAGGCAGCCACGGCCTGTTTGTGATCACCCATACTCTTGAAAACTACGGGCAGTGGGAAGTCGAGCTGGCACCCTGGGCCCTGTCTGTTATGGCTCCCGGCGGCATGGCGGTGATTCCGCAGAAGCGCGATCCGGCCGGATATCCTTATGCTCCGGACCGTTCGCTGGTACTCTGGCCCTATTCGAGCTATGCCGACCCGCGTTTAGTAATGGGCGATGAGTATTTTTTCCTGAAGCAGGACAGTGCCTGCACCAGCTCGATCAAGATCGGCTTCAATGCTGACAGCGGTTGGATAGGCTATGTCCGCAACGGCAAGGCCTTGATTAAATATTTCGATTTATTCGCTGACGAGGCTGAGGTGGAGTATCCTGACTGCGGCTGCTCGGTGGAGTCATACAGCTGCGCCGATTTCTGTGAGATCGAGACTCTGGCACCGTTGGAAATCCTGCAGCCGGGAGAGTGTGCCGAGCATGTCGAGTACTGGCAGGGACTCAGCGGCCTGCCGGAAATCAAATCCGAGGCGGATTTCAAGGAATTCGTCGAACCGCAGCTGCTCTGCTTTGAAGACCCTGCGGATGAGATTTTTGATTACAGCTGCTGCGGTGAAGACGACTGCAGCTGCCAGCAGTAAGCAGGCCGGAGCAGCAATGCTGGTACTGGTCGCTGATCTGCACCTGCAGGAAAACACTCCAGCCGAGCAGGATTTTCGCGCTTTCCTGCGCCGGCTGTCCGCCGGAACCGATGATGTGTGCTTCCTGGGCGATATCATGGAATTGTGGATCGCCCTGCCGGCTTTCGAGAATGATCTGCAACGCGATTTCCTGGAGTGGTGCCGGCAGGAGTTGCCGCGCCGGAATATTTATCTGCTTGAGGGCAATCACGAGTTTTTTGTCGTCCAGCACCATCGTGACTGCTTCAGCGACGCCGCCGAGAATTGCCTGCAGATAGGTGAGAATCTGTTCTGCCATGGTGATGCAATCCTGACCGGGAACGGCCGCGGGCATCTGCTGTTCCGCTGGTTCAGTAAATGCCGCCTGGCTCATTTTCTGCTCAAGTATCTGCCCTGCGCCCAAAATATCGTATCCAGAATCAAGACTGCGATGCAGGAACGTGCGCGGGGGTATTCCAAGGCTTTTCCCGCCCAGGCGGTCGAGGCCTGGTCCAAGGAGCAGTTCGCCGCCGGGATCAAGAATGTCTTCCTGGGCCATTTCCATCGGGAATATCGCCGCCAGCGCCGCAATGGGCCGAATCTGTTCTGTCTGCCGGACTGGAAGCAACGCCAGGAAATCGCCGTGTATGACCCCGCAGACGGGACATACCAGGTCATGCACTGGCGGCGTTACGCTGCCAGTACGCGAGGGCATACCGTGGGCTCAGCCACTGATTATACAACCAGAACAAGGAAGTAATTGATATGTTGTTGCCGGAAAACATCACTTCTGTGGCTCAATTGGATGATTTTATGAGCCAGCCCAGCGAGCGCCTGCAGGATTTTTTTCGTCACCTGGATGGTGATATAATGATTATCGGTGCGTCCGGCAAGACCGGGCCGACCTTGGCCAGGATGGCCATCCGGGCCGTAAAATCCTGCGGCAGCAGCCAGAAAGTCTATGTGGTCGCGCGTTCCGCCATGGATGATCTGGTAGCGGCTGGCTGTCAGGCCATCCGCTGCGATTTGTCCGACTGGGAGGCTGTAAGCAGATTGCCACGGGTGAAGAATGTGATCTTCCTGGTCGGATTCAAATTCGGCGCTGAAGCGGCGAAATCACAGACCTGGGCCATGAATACCATCGTGCCTTACCATGTCGCCAGGCATTTCCAGGGCAGCCGTATCGTCTCCCTGTCAACCGGCTGTGTCTATCCGGTGATGCATCTGAGCAGTGGCGGGGCTACAGAGCAGACCCCGCCGGAACCCGTAGGCGAATATGCGCAGTCCTGCCTGGGACGGGAACGGATGTTCGATTTTTTTGCCGACCGCAAACTCGAGTCGGTGGTGCACATCCGCTTGAATTATGCTGTGGAATGCCGCTACGGCGTATTGCGTGACATTGGCGAGAAGGTATTGCAGGGCGAGCCACTGGACCTGACTACCGGTTATGCCAATGTGATCTGGCAGGGCGACGCGGCGGAGCAGATTCTGCTCTCGTTATCACTGGCCGCCGCGCCGGCTATGATTCTCAACCTGACCGGCCCGGAATGCTTCTCCATTCGGCAGGTCGCTGAGGAATTCGGGCGGCTGCTGGGCAAAACGCCGGTGTTCTCAGGCGAGCCAAACGGCTATGGTTATTTGAATAATGCGAGTAAAGCCAATGAATTATTCGGCTATCCGCGGGTGCCCCTGAATACTATCATCAAATGGACCGCCGAGTGGCTCCAGAATGACGGCCCCTCTTTGGGCAAGCCGACTCATTTCCAGACTCAGGACGGAAAATACTGATCTGAAGCAGTCTTGCAGTTGCTTGTTACTCCACTACCGGTTTTGAGGATAGCATTATGAATTTGGGTATAATTGGCTTGCCTCAAGTAGGCAAGAAAACCGTCTTCCAGTTATTGACCGGCCTGCCGGCAGATAAAGCCCCGACTAAGGATGGCATCATCCACGGCGTGGCCTCCGTGCGCGATGCCAGGGTCGAGGTCCTGAGTGCGATGTTCAAGCCCAAGAAGACGAAGTTCGCGGAATTCGAGCTGATTCTCCCGCCGGATATCCAGCCGGACAGTGCGCGTTCGGCTGCCTGGCTGGAGCCTATCCGCCGCGCCGATGCGCTGATTCATGTGGTGCGCGCTTTCGAGGCTGACAGCGTGTTTCATATTCTCAATAGTGTCGATCCCGCTCGCGACATTGAGACCGTGGAACTGGAATTCCTGTTCGCGGACCTGGCCATGACCGAGTTGCGCCTGGAGCGCCTGCAGAAGGAATTGCGGGTCAAGCCTACGCCGCAGAAGGAGAAAGAGAAAGAAGTCATTTCCCGCTGCAAGGAGCAGCTGGAAAAAGAACTGCCCCTGCGCAATCTGGAGTTCAATGAAGAGGAAATGCGCTTGATCCGGTCATTGCAGTTCCTGACCCTGAAGCCGATGGTCACAGTCATCAATGTCGGTGAAGATCTGGCGGAGGGGCAGACCCGCAATGCCGCCTTGGTTGAGACGCTGCAGAACCGCGGTGATACCGTGGTGTTCCTCAGCGCGGCCATTGAGCAGGAGTTGCTGGCGCTTGACGAAGAGGAACGCCAGGCTTTCATGGCCGACCTGGGGCTGCATGAACCGGCTGCACACCGTCTTTCCCGCTCAGCCTATAATTGCCTGGGGCTGCTTAGTTTCTTTACTTGCGGACCGGATGAGGTGCGGGCCTGGACCATCCCGGCAGGTTTTACTGCACCGGAGGCCGCAGGACGCATCCATTCCGATTTGCAGCGGGGATTTATCAGGGCAGAGACTATCGCCTATGATGATCTGATCAAGGCGGGCTCGGAGAAAGCCGCGAAAGAGGCCAAGCTGTATAAATTGAATGGCAAGGATTATTTGGTCAAAGACGGCGATATAATTGAGATCCGGTTCAATGTCTAACCCATTTCTGCGAGGGGCGAAGCAGCGCTTGCTGTCGCCCCGTATCTACATCTATACCGTGCTGCTGCTGGCAATAGCCTGGCTGATGCACCGTCATGCCCAGCGCGCCATAGAGGCCGGCCAGCGTCCCCCTGAGGATGTGAGCCTGTTTGCCGAACCGCCGCCGGCAGATTTCCCGGTCAAGGACAGCCAGCTGCACGCTGTCGCCGGCCAGCGTCTGCCTTTGCTGCTGCTGTTGGGTAAACGCCATTCTGAGCTGGAATCGCTGCGGGAAGCACTGCAGCCCGAATGGGGAGAAAAATATTCTATTGTAGTGCTGCAGGCCGAAGATGACGCCGCAATGCTGCGCTATTTTAGGACCAAAAGCCTTCCGACCGCGATTTTATTTACTCCGGACAATGACGAGCAGGCCCGTCATGATGCTCCTTTTGATGCCGCCAGTATTGCTCTCTGGCTGCAGTCATTGCAGCAGCAGGCGCCGGAAATTCCCTGAGAAGATTGCCAGTCGTTCGTCCTCGCTGAGGTGTTCGGCCAGGACTCCGGCCACATACATGCCGGGATTGCGCAACGGGAAATCAGTGCCGAAGATAATCTTGTCCCGGCCGGCGGTTTTGAGGCCGAAGCGTAGCATTCCCCAGCTGTTGGGACCGCTGCCGGAGATGTCCAGGGCGGCATTGGGATACTGCGCAATCGTCTCCAGGCGGCTGGCATAGACCTTAGGGTCGGCAGTAGGATGGGCGACAATCAGTTTCAGGGCCGGAAAACGGCGCAGGATTTCCGCCAGGTCGCTCTCCTGCAGCAGGTGCAGATTCACCGTCAGGTTCAGTTCCTGAATGCAGGCGAAGATTTCCAGCATACCCGGCGACAGGCAGTCCCGGAATTCCATCATATAAGGCACCAGCTCGCCGACGAATTTTACCTCGTGTTCGTCGCGCATCTTACGCAGCTCCCGGCAGGATTCGACCGGGAAGGCGGGATGGACATGCACGCCCGGGATATAGAAATCGCCCTGGCGGTCGCGGAAAGCCAGGGCGGCCCGGTTCAGGGCCTGGATTTCCTGGAAAGACTCAGGTGGGGTGGGGAAGCGTTTCACCACTGAGCCGCAGGTCTGCTCAATGCCGGCGGCGCGCAGTTCTGCTACAAACTCTGCCTCACTCATTTCCTGGCCGAAGAGCACCAGTTGGCAGGATTGTTCATCGCCCAAGGGGTGGATATGCGCGTCAATGATATGGTATTTGCTGACGTCCATTGGTGCTTCCTTCACTAACTTATCTTGATTCCCAGCCAAGGGGCGATATTGCCGCCGAAAACCTTGTCCTGGAATTCTTCAGGGATGATCTGGGAGTAGTATTTTTGCGCCTCGGGGATGATCTCCGGGTGGTTGATATAGGCGTCGGAGCCCAGCATCAGCTTGTGCATGGCGTTGGTGCTGCCGTAGCAGTATTTGAAAACGAAGAGCTCCTCCAGGTCTTGCCTTGAGAGGCTGCCCCAGCTGCCGCAGCCGGCCAGATCGGCATAGATATTCGGGGTGGAGCGGACCAGCTGCGCACCTTGCTGCCGGAACAGTGTGGTGCCCAGGTGCGCCATGATGATGGGCAGCTTGGGGAAAGAGCGGGCAATGCGGTCCAGGGTCAGTGGCTGCATATTGCGCACCAGGGGGCGCCGGAAGTCCGGGGTGGCTTGAGTAGGGCTGGGGCGGTAATGGCCAGTATGAAAGAGGGCAGGGTATCCCAGCGGCTCGAGTTTTTCATAGATTGGCATATAGAGATCGTGGTCGTATTCATACCATGGGGCGATGAATTTGAAGCCCCGGAAACCCTGATCAATCAGCCGGTCCACTTCAGCCAAATCGTTATCATGCCAGAGGTTGATCCAGGCGAAAGGCACCACCCAGTCCGGGTATTCCCGGGCGATGCGCAACGTGGCCTTATTCCCGGGATAAGTATGGTCTCCCCGCCAGTGTCCGCCACTGAGGCAGGCAATAGTCTCATTTTCTTCCAGAACAGAGATGAATTTCCGCACTACTTGCGGATCGTCGGAGTCACTGTGGACATGATGGTCGATTTTCATAATTCCAGCCTTTAATGGGTTATGTGACTGATAATCTCCCCGTTCCCAAGTCTTGGCAATGTCAGCACTGGAATAACCGCGCATCACCAGCTGGGGCTTCAGGACGTCCAGGCATTGCGGAACAGGAACGAGTAAAAAAACAATCTAATGCCGTTTGTGGATTTTACACTTGCCGGCAACAGTTTTTCCTGCGCCGGCATTATTTCAAGGGAATCTGAGCTCACCGAAAGTTGATGTTTCATGAAAGGTAAGCGCTTCAAAGCAGGGAGACCAGCAGGAAAGTTCCGGCTTCCCTTTGGAATGGCTGATGTCGGGGAATGCTTCGCGACAAAGATTGAAGGCCCAGCGAGCCCCAGGAGCTGGCTTCTTGCCAAGAGTCGAGAATGGTACTGTGATCAGCAAACGCCAGATATCTCCGTCACGTTCTGATTGGCAGAGCCATTCGCCGTTCCAGGAAACGTCCGTGCCCCGGAAAAGCGGATGCAAGGGGTCTTCAATCAAACCAATCGCCGCCTCGTAAAAGGAGTTTTCGACAGGATTGGTTATAAAGTGAAAATACTTGTCCCGGGTTTCAAAGGGAGCAATGATAACTTCCATGCAGTCGAATTGCCAGCATTTGCCATCCTGTCCAAGCTGCACGTATTTTCTGGCAGCTGGCAAGCTTGACTCCACTGCAATATAAAAGTTATCGTTGTCGAAACCAAGTTTAAAGAGACTTTTGGTAAGCGTTGGATTCAATTGAATTTCCGAAAGAGTCTCCCAGGGAATGTCTTTCCAGGTGCCACTGGAAAACTCCATATTCGGCTTGCTGGCCAAGAATGGCACAGTCATGCTCTTTCCCGATACCCCGGGCAGAACCTTTTTCTCGCGAATTGCTTTGACATTCCACGTATTGGGGGCGGCAAGAATTCCATACAATCTTCCGTTGGAAATAAAATCCGCTTTTGCAATGCCCAGGAGTTGCACTGACGGGAAATGCTCAAAGGTTTTCATCCGCCCTTGTTCATCGTAACTTGAGACAAAAATCTGATTGCGCTCATCAAGCAACTGCAATAGAGGCTCCAAGAGACCGTGCGAAGGTTTGAGCGTGTATGCGTTATAGAAGAACTGAATTTTAAGCAGGTTATTCAGATAATCAAACTGCTGCCGGACTACTTCCAGTCTTTGTTTTGCCGCAGGGAAATCGACTTGGTGTTCTGCTTGTGATAACAAAGATTCGAGTCTTTTCAAGGTGGAGGGTGTCCACATCGCTGTCAGCAGGGTAGCCGGGTCGGTAAACCCTTTAGCATCTTTTTTGGCAAAAAAGGAGGTTGGGAACTGGTCAATCCGGTCATCAAGCAACTGGTAAAAATTGTTCATGGTGACAGCTGCCTTTTGGCCGTACGCGGCCAGGCAGTATTCCATTCTCAGGGTATCAACGTCCTGGGTCGGATCATCTAAGAGTTTTCCATAGATGTAGTATACTGCCCCTTCCAAGCCGAACAATTCTCCAAAACCGCAGCGGTAAATGCCTTGCACGCCATTGTCCAGGAACAGCCTTACTTGATGGGCTGCCATGGTGGAAGAGAACTTGGGTGTAAGGCCATTAATTTGATAGTAGCCCCAGTTGTAAATATACGTAATGAATCCCAAGGGCACCTTGACTTCTTTCCATTTGGCAAAGCTTTCTTCATTATACCGGGTCAGTTCAATCATGGTATTGGCAGGAAACTCCTTAAACGTTTGCGGAGGATCAAACGTGGGGCTGTAAGCAATGATCATGACATTTTTCCCAGGACGGTCCTTAAGCAGCCGTTCGGCCAGCCCGCGATGGAGAATCCACAATTTTTCGGCCGGGTCGTCGACCCCGTAGAGCTTTGCGCATTCCTGGCATTCGCATTGCCGGTATCCATCCGTCTGCGCCAGCTCGACCGTCTCTGCTCCAGCATCCAATTTATTGAGCATCTCCTGGTAGATGAGCTCGCGCACCTCTGGATTGGCAATGCATAGACTGTAATATTTAGCATAAGGGGCGCGCTGACCATCAAACACCGCAAAATACTCAGGATGACTATCTGAATATTTTTCGCGGGGTACTGCGCTGTACCAGGAATGACCGCCATAGGAATGAATGGAACCAGCTCCGAAGGAGTTGTTGGCATACTCATAAATCATCTCGGAATACCGCCCAGTTCCAAAACGAAGCGCAGGACGAATCATCTGGTCGAGTTGGTCGGGAAGTTCAGGAAGCTCGCCGGGTAAGGTCGCAATCCCATTTTTTCCTGGCAGAACAAACCGGACATTTAAAAACATTTCCATAAATCTGGTAAGCGCCTTGATTGAGCCGAGATAATACGCTCTTGAGCTATTACGCGGACCAGGCCGGTTTTTCGCATGGACGTCGTTTCCGGTGATATAAATATCGCCGGCAATAATCCTGATGGAACCTTCGAAATACTTGTATTCCCGGCCATCAGGGAAACCAATAAAGATGCTTTTTTGACCTGGCTCAGGCACTTCCTGGCGAACGACGGGAAGCTGAATTCCTCTATCAGCAAAACTTTTTTGCAGAGCCTCAGCAGCGTCACCCAGGAATTTATAGACGGACTGATCATAGGTTTTTTCCGGCAAAACGATTTTGTAGGTCGAATCGATCTGCCAAGCATGGAGGGAAGTTACAATCAGGCAAAAAAGCCAAGTGGCAAGGTTTTTCATGGTCATGGTTAATTGTCCTTTGTTGCTGGAAGGAACAGTAAAAGAGAATTTGCGCAAGAAAATATACTGACAATAGTTTATGGTCTTCTTGCGGCTTTCTTAAAACACTGCGTAGGTCGATAGCAAAAAAATCATAAACACTCGCTATTATATAGCCAGTAACGGCTCCCCTCCGGATATAATAATATAACTTGCCCCACAATGTTCTTCAACGCATTTAATCTGACCAAAGCAGGGCGGTGCATTTAATCTGCCATACCCTATAGCGGGAGCTATTCTCCTGCACTTGTCCGACTTGTCCGACTTGTCCGACCTGTCCGACTTGTCCGACCTGTCCGACCTGTCCGACCTGTCCGACCTGTCCGACCTGTCCGACCTGTCCGACTTGTCCGACCTGTCCGACTTGTCCAACCTGTCCGACTTGAGCCGGAGATGAAATGTGTCCGGCTGGTGTTTGCTGAACCTGTTGGCAATATTGCGACGGGCGAAGTCAGCGAACGCCAGTTCCACTTGCGGCCGCTCATTGCGGCGACAGGCTTGCCAGACGTGAAGATCAATAAGTGACCGATTACCTCTGACATTATACTCACCGCAATGGTGGCAAAAACAGATACCTGCATTATCTTTAGCAATGCGATTTGTGAGAAGACCAGCATGAGGTCCGGCAAGCACAAGACTACTGGTAACTCCGGCAGTTCTAGACGAGTATCTGTTTGAACCGCAATATCATCTCGAAAATCTCTGAAGGAATAATCATGGCAAAAGTTGAGTTTCCTCGCATTCTTGGTCATCGTGGTACACTGGAAATGTTTACGGAGAATGGCATAAAGGCTTTTGAGTATTCTCTGGCCAACGGTATCACTGGTTTTGAGACGGACTTTCATATCACCGCAGACGGGGTAGTGGTAGCGATGCATGATTATGACATCAAACGTACTACGACGGGCGAGGGCGTGGTTGAAACGATGACGCTTGCGGAAATCAAGGCGTTCAAACTCAAAAATTCCGATGAAACTGTGCCGACGGCAGATGAGCTGTTCGAGCTGTTTGACAATCGCCGTGATTTCTATTTTGAGCTCGAACTGAAGGCGCGTTACGGTGAGTACTATGATGAATCCCGTATGGATGAATATATCAACAAGCTGTACGCGTCCGCGGTTGCTCACTTGAGCAAGGGTACATACGTCTTTACGTGTTTTGACACCAGTATTCTGAAGCGTGTCAAGCATTTGCATCCCGACGCGAAGGTCGGTTTGATATCAGGCGGTTTGACGCAGGCTCTGGTGGACGCGGCTATCGAGGCTCAATGCTACAGTATTGCACCGACGTTGAACGGGACAGAGCAGGCGCTGGTTGATGCCGCGAAAGCTGCGGGACTCAAGGTGAATCTCTGGCATTCCGAGACACTTGAGCTGTGGAAACAGGCTCGTGATATGGGGGCAGATGTCTCAACCAATAATCATCCCGTGGCGGTCCTGAAAGCACTGCGCGAGGCAGGCCTGGCCTGAGGCAAGCAGGCGTGGTGTTTACTATGTGGCACGCTTACAGCGTGCGGCAATTTCGGGGGACGTTTACCCAGGGCGGCGCCCTGGGCTGGTATGTTTTGCGCTTTCAGCGCTTTCGCCGCTTTGCGGCCAAGGCTACAAGCACCCTTGGGGGCGCGTGCCGGGGGTGTGAATATCAATAAGTTAAGCCTTCCTTTCCCTCCCTCCTCCCGCAGAGCGGGAGGAGGGAGGGAAAGGAAGGGAAAGGGGTGGATGGTTCTTATTTCCCAGGGTAGGCCGCACAGCGGCCAACCCTGGGCTTTGAAGATGGCAACCCCGTTGGGGTTGTT
>JAAZIZ010000068.1 GCA_012800565.1 Lentisphaerota bacterium | reverse complement strand
GTGGACATGGTGGACATGGTGGACATGGTGGACGTTGTGGACATGGTGGACATGGTGGACATGGTGGACGTTGTGGACGTTGTGGACAGGGTGGACGTTGTGGACAGGGTGGGCCGGGTGCCTGCGGCGGGCGCTGGTTGAGCAATATGAGTATTTTAGCCCAGGAGGTGGCTTTATGAGCGGGCGAGAGCCTTTGATTCCTAAGCATGGCGGTTACCGTAAGCTGAAGAGCTTTCAAATAGCGCAATTAGTCTATGATGTGACGGTGCGTTTTTGCGACCGTTATATTGACCGGCGCAGCCGTACCCATGACCAGATGGTGCAGGCGGCTCGCTCAGGCGTACAGAATATTGCCGAGGGTTCGCAGGCTTCGGCTACTTCGAAAAAAGCGGAGCTTAAGCTGACCCAGGTGGCCCGCGCCAGCCTAGAGGAACTGAAGCTTGATTACGAGGACTTCCTGCGTCAACGAGGCGTAACACCATGGCAACGTGAGTACTCGCTGCGGCAGGAGCTGATCGATCAGCGCTGCCAGACCGCCGATGAGGTGGCGGCATGGGTGGTAGAGGCGGCGAAAAAAAGCGTGGCGAGTAGGCAGGCGCCCGAAATGTCCACAACGTCCACTCTGTCCACAATGTCCACAATGTCCACCGAGCCCCCTGCATACACTCAGCTTTTTCCGGAGATTTCTGCCAATGCCGTGCTTGTTTTGCTGGCTGTGGCTTGTGCTTTGCTTGACCGTCAGGTAGCGCGGCTGGCTGCCGATTTTGAAACTGCGGGCGGCTTTACCGAACGCATGTACCGGGTGCGAACCAACAATCGGAGAAACCAGCCATGAACCCCACCTCTGAGGCTGCCTTTGAAACTGCCATTGAGGCAGTATTGCTGAGTGACGGCTACCGCAAATTGGCTTCTGATGCCTTTGACGCCGAGCGGGCGCTTTTCCCCAGTGAGGCACTGGCCTTCATCCGTGAAACGCAGGGCAAGGCTTGGGAGAAACTTGAAGCGCTGCATGGCGCAGAGACTGGCGAGCGGGTGCTGCAGGCGCTCGCCAAATGGCTGGACACCCACGGCGTATTGACTACCTTGCGGCACGGCTTTAAGTGCTTCGGCAGAACCCTGCGCATCGCCTTTTTCCGTCCCGCCCATGGCCTCAATCCTGAACTCGAAGCGCGTTATCGCGCCAATCGGCTGGGCATCACGCGGCAGCTTTATTACAGCAGCAAAAACCAAAAATCGCTTGATGTGGTCTTGAGCGTCAACGGCATTCCGGTCGTGACGCTGGAGCTGAAGAATCCCCTTACTGGCCAGACAGTGACCAACGCTATTCGCCAATACCGCTACGACCGCGATCCGCGTGAGACGATTTTCCTCTTTACTAAACGCAGCCTGGTGCATTTTGCCGTTGATACCGAAGAGGTGTATATGTGCACGCGCCTGGCTGGGGCGAGCACGCATTTTCTGCCTTTCAACCGGGGCTGGAACGGCGGCGCGGGCAATCCGCCGGATAAAGAAGGTCGCAACTATAAGACCGCGTACCTCTGGGAAGAAGTGTTGCAGCGCGACAGCCTGCTCGATCTGCTGGCGCGTTTCCTGCATTTGGATATCAACGAGAAAGTCGACGATACTGGGAAGAAAGTGCGTAAAGAGACGATGATCTTCCCGCGTTACCACCAGTTGCAGGCTGTGCGGCAAATGGTGGCAGCAGCAGGCAACGAAGGCGTGGGGCATAACTACTTGGTGGAACATTCGGCAGGCAGCGGCAAGAGCAATACCATTGGCTGGTTGGCGCACCGGCTCGCATCCCTGCATAATGAGCAGGACGAGCGTATCTTTGACAGTGTCGTGGTAATCACCGACCGGGTAGTGCTTGACCGACAGCTGCAGAACACCATCTATCAATTTGACCATCGTCAAGGAGTCGTGCAGAAGATTGACGAGGATTCGCGGCAATTGGCCGAGGCGCTGGAATCGGGCGTGCCGATTATTATCACTACGGTGCAGAAATTCCCCTTTGTCACCGAACAGCTGATGAAAATGGCCGAGAAGCGCGGCAAAGGCAGCAGCCATCTGCCGATGCGCAAATATGCGGTGATTATTGACGAGGCGCACAGCTCGCAATCGGGCGAAACTGCCATTGAACTCAAGAGCGTACTGGGCGGCGCAGAGCTGATTCGCAAAGCCCGTGAAGCAGCACAGGAAGAAGGCGAAGAGGAATTGGAGCGGTTGTTTCGCGCCATGGCCAAGCGCGGCCGTCAGCCCAATATGAGTTTTTTCGCTTTCACTGCCACGCCCAAGCACAAGACCCTGGTGATTTTCGGCCGGGACGGCGAGCCCTTCCATCGCTACACCATGCGGCAAGCCATTGAAGAAGGCTTTATTGAGGACGTGCTGAAAAACTACGTCAGCTACAAGACTTACTATAAGCTGCTCAAAAAGGTCGCGGACGACCCCAACGTCGAGCGCAAGAAGGCCGCCCAGGCGCTGGCGCGTTTTGTGCGCTTGCATCCGCATAACATCAGCCAGAAGACCGAGGTGATGGTCGAGCACTTCCAGCAGCATACTCGCCACAAGATCGGCGGTCGCGCCAAGGCGATGGTGGTCACAGGTTCGCGGCTGGAAGCTGTGCGCTACAAGCAGGAATTCGACCGCTACATCAGCCAAAAAGGCTATCCCATCAAGAGCCTTGTGGCCTTTTCCGGCATTGTGGAAGACGACCTGGCGCCAGGGAAAACCTACACCGAAGTGGAGATGAATCACGGCTTGAAAGAGAAAGAGCTGCCCGACACCTTTGCCAAGTCGGATTATCGGGTTCTGCTGGTGGCGGAGAAATACCAGACCGGATTCGATCAACCGCTGCTGCACACCATGTACGTGGATAAACGCCTGGCCGGAATCCAGGCGGTGCAGACCCTGTCGCGACTGAACCGCGTCCATCCGTTGAAGGACGATACTTTTGTGCTCGATTTCTTCAATGACCCGGAAGAAATTCAAGAGGCGTTTCAGCAATACTACGAGGGCTCGGTCATGGGCGAGCAAGTCGATCCAGACCGGATGTACGTGATAAAGTCTGAGCTGGACGAATCAGGTGTCTATATGCAAAATGAGCTGGACGCGTTTACGCGCATCTTTTTTGCGCCTAAACGCCGCCAAAGTCCGGCTGACCACAAGAATATGAACGCACTGTTAGACTTGGCAGTGGCTCGCTTTGTCCAGCTGCAGAATGACGCAGAGGAGGAGGCCGAATTGTGGCGCCGCAAAGCCCAGGTGTTTCGCAATCTCTATAGTTTTTTGAGCCAGGTCATTCCCTATCAGGACAGCGACCTGGAGAAGCTTTTCACCTATCTGCGCCACTTGGCCTTGAAGCTGCCTAAGCGCAAAGTCGGGCCGGAATACCAATTTGACGAGGAAGTCGAGCTTAACTACTACCGGTTGCAGAAGATCAGCGAGGGCTCCATTGACTTGTCCAAGGACTACGCCAAGCCGCTGGATGGGCCGCGCGAGGTTGGCACGGCTCAGGTACAGGAAAACTACGTAACGCTCTCTCGTCTGATTGACATTATCAACGAGCGCTTCGGCGCCGAGTTGAATGAAGCGGATCAGCTTTTCTTCGACCAGATCGTCGAGGTCGCCAGCCAGAATGAATCCTTGCGCAAAGCCGCTGAAGTAAACCCATTTGGTAAGTTCCAGCTGGTTTTCCAGCAAGAGCTGGAATCGCTGTTCATTGAACGCATGGAACTCAATGAGGAACTGTTTGCCAACTACATGAGCAAGCAGGAACTACGAGAAGTGGTTGCCAATTGGCTGGGCAAACAGGTCTATGACCGCCTGAGTGGAGAGAAAGAGTGCATTCTCCAACCGAAGGCATGATGCGGAAAGATGGACTAAAGGGCTGCGCCAAAATTAGTTATTGTGCAAAGTCTTGTGCTAGAAAGAGAGATTTGGCACAGCGGTTGTGCTTGTCAGACGTCCGGTAGTGCCCCTACTGGGCACCACTTTCGGGGTACGCCTATCCCCAGGCTAAAGCCAGGGGTTAAGCATGGTTAACCGCCTACGGCGCACATGGATATGACTTTAAGCAAGATGCATCTTCACCGCCTGAAAGCCTGTGGATATAGCTGCAAGCAAGATGCATCTTCGCAGTCTGCAAGCCTGTGCAAGATACATGTCTTCGCTCCACCGTCCACTTTCGTCCACTTTCGTCCATGTCCACTCTCCACTGATGTCCACTTCTGTCCACCGTCCATCGCCTACTAACGTCCATAAAAGTCCACTTTCGTCCATTGTCCACTGTCCATTAAAGCGCCTTGCCCGGGGCGCTTGACGCCGCAGCTTGCCTGAACTCCGAGCGTCAATGGATGACCTATTACGCGCCTGGATTCTTTTTCTCCTACGCGCAGTTGAAAAATTGCCTAGTGGCTGTTAGAATATTTTTGCGCCAGGATGCCTTGTTGCGTGCGGTTGAATTCACTGAAGATTTTACTCATGGCTCAAGCTATGTGACGCCAGTGTTCGAAATGCGCTTTCTGACTGCCTATACCCGCAACCCGAAGAGCCAGACTACAACCCAGCAAACTGAGGAGTTATGATGAACAAGAAAAAAGCCGGCTTTGACATTCATCAGGGCCATGGTGATCACCTCAACAGCTTCCTGGAGGCTATTTCCGTTGAGGAACTGCTCAATGCGCTTCCCGACTTGTTGGGAAAGGCAGAGATGATTGCTTTCACTGATAGCCCAATTCCTTGCTATCTTAGCGAAGAGCATTCTAAGGCGATGCGATTTATTTTACTGAAAACCAGCCTTGAGCCTCTGCATCTCACTATGCTGATTGGCGCTGACCCTGCTGCCGGCAAGAATGAATTGGTTGCTTTTTATCCAGAATACAACGGCGCACCAGTTGCGGTCACCTTGACCGAGGTGTACGAATGGGGCAATGGCGCTGAAGCCACCCTCGTGGGCACGTTTTGCGAGGACGAACGTAATATTGCTTTCTTTGACACCAGGTACGCTAT
>JAAZIZ010000067.1 GCA_012800565.1 Lentisphaerota bacterium | reverse complement strand
GCTTCCGGGGCGTGAACTCCCAGGGAAAATATCAGGAGACCGGCCTGCTGACCTCCTGGCCTGCGGAGGGACTGACCCCGAAATGGCAGTACACGGAGCTGGGCGACGGCTGGAGCGGGGTAACCAAAGTCGGCCGCCATCTGTATGTCAATTGCCTGTCCGACAGCGAGGCAGGGCAGGAATCCGTGCTCTGCCTGAACCTGCAGGGCAAAAAGGTCTGGCAGACCAGCACCGGCATCCAATGGGCAAAATCGCACTCCTCGGCCCGGGCAACCCCGACTTTCTGTGACGGCAGAATCCTGGTCTATTCCGGCGGCGGAGAACTTTGCTGCCTGGACGCCAAGGATGGTCGCCTGTTGTGGAAGAGCGAACTGGCGCAGAAATATGGCACTGCCTTTGGCGGCTGGGGACTGGCGGAATCAGTCGTGGCGCAGGACGGCAAGGTTTTTGTCACTGTAGCAGGCAAAAAAGCCTCAGCGGTGGCTCTGAAGCTCTCGGACGGCAGTGTGCTCTGGGAAGCCGCTCCCACCCGCGACCGCGGTGCTTATGTGACCCCGGTGTTGTACGAGAAGCAGCTCATTATGCTGACCGCCAAGATTGTCTTCGCCGCCGACATCGACAGCGGCAAAATCCTCTGGCAGGAGAGTTACGCTGATGCGGCCGAGACCGGCGGCAAGGGCGGCATCAACTGCAATACCCCGTTGCTGAAAGGCCGGAAGCTGTTATTGGCAGCAGGATACGACCAAGGCGGAGTAATGTTCGAGATTTTGCCCAACGCCAAAGGACTCAAAAAATTATGGCTCAACAAGGACCTCGATCCCCATCACGGCGGAATGGTCGAACTCAATGGCCGGATTTATGCCTCGAACTGGCTGAACAACAGCAGCGGCAATTGGATTTGCGTGGACTGGAACACCGGCAGGACCATTTACGAGACGCCTTGGGCAAAGCTCGGCAAGGGCTCAATTATCACTGCCGACGGAATGCTGTACGTATATGAGGAGAAGCGCGGGACGCTGGCTCTGGTCAAGCCCGGCAATGAATTCACCATCGTCAGCAGTTTCCCGATCACCTACGGCACCCGCGAGCATTGGTCGCATCCGGTCATCAGCGATGGCGTGCTGTATCTGCGTCGTGGCACCACTCTGGCCGCCTTTGACCTGCGGGCCAACCGCGGCACCGGCAGCGGCAAAAAATCATCTCAGGAACGGCGCCGCTGAGCTGTTCCTCTGGCTGCGGCCATGTTCGGCCCACTCTCAGAACTGCCGCCGCCTTAAACTGTAAAAGGAATTCTGTCATGAGAATCGGTATCTGTGCCTGTCAGTTTTATCAGCGTGTTCCGGAAGCGGCCTGGTCTGCCGTGGCAGCTGCTTGCCGGCAATCCGGCCGGGACTATGAAATCATCCCCGATTTGTGTTATCTCGCTGCCAAGGCCCCCGCTGCGCTGCAACGTTTTACGGTGCTTCTGGCTTGCCAGGTGCGGGCGGCACAGGCTCTCGCTGCGCTCGGCTCGACTGCAATCAAATGCTACGATCTGCGGACTGTACCCGTGCCCCAGCTGCTGCAGGAACTGGGCCTGGAATGTCCCGCAGGCGGGCCGGAGCAGATATCCTGTGAGCCTCTGCCGCAGGACTGGGTGCCATGGTTCCCGGTCCTGGACTTGGAGCGCTGTGTGCATTGCGGCAAATGCGCCGATTTCTGCCTGTTCGGGGTATATACCCGGGAAAACGGCAAAGTCAAGGTCAGTGCACCGGCAAACTGCAAGACCGACTGTCCTGCCTGCGCCAGAATGTGCCCGCAAAATGCAATCATTTTTCCGAAATCCCCCGAGCCGCGTCTGAACGGCTCGTTGCCGGACGCCTGTCCCCCCAGTCAGAATGAGAAAGCCACCCTGGCCGAGCTGCTGCAGCGCCGCAAGGCCAAAATGCAGCTGTTTCGGGAGGACCGCGGGTGAACCCGGCCGCGCTGACCAGAATTATGCGCAGCTGTACCGGAAAGGTGCAGCGCAATCTCCTGCGCTTCGTCTGGAATGGGCGGCAGGCGGTCGGTGCTTTTGAGCGCCGCCTCCAGCGCAAGCAGCCCTTTTTTCCAGCCTTTCTGATGCTCTCCATTACCAACCAATGCAATCTGCGCTGCCGGGGCTGCTGGGTGACGCAGAGCACCCCTCCGCAGCAGCTCTCGCTGGCACAACTGCAGGGCATCATCAGCACCGCCGAAAAATACTCTTCCCGCTTCTTCGGCATTTTAGGCGGCGAGCCGCTGTTTCATCCTCAGCTGTTCACCTTGTTTGAGAACAACCCGCAGGCATACTTCCTGCTCTTCAGCAATGGTACTCACCTGGACCAGGCCTGCGCCGAAAAACTCGCCGCTCTGGGGAATGTGACACCGCTGATCAGCATTGAGGGACTGGAAAACGAGTCCCGGCGCCGGCGCGGGCGGGACGATGTCTTCGCCCAATCGCTTGCCGGGCTGCGTCAGGCCGTGCAGGCGGGCCTGTTCACTGGCGTCTCGGCCAGCATCAACAAGCACAATTTCGCTGAGCTGATCAGTCGCGAGTACCTTGATTTCCTGATTGACCAGGGAGTGCATTATCTGTGGTACTACATCTACCGGCCTTGCGGAAAGGACCCGGATGTGCAGTGCGCCCTGGATGAAGATGAAATCTTCCGGCTCCGGCAATTCCTGGTCGAGCAGCGGACCTCCGCCCGGATTCTGCTGATTGACGCCTATTGGGATGCGCAAGGCCAGGCGCTCTGCCCCGGCACCACCGGCATCTCGCATCACATCGCCCCCAACGGCGCCCTGGAGTTCTGCCCGGTAGTGCAGTTCTGCGGCGGCAAGCTCAATGCCAACGCCTCGAATCTGGAAGAGCTGCTGCAGGATAACCAATACCTGGCGGACATGCGCTCGTTCACCGCCCAGCTGGGGCGCAGCTGCGTGCTGCTCGAATCGCCCCGGGAACTGGAGGAATTCCTGCGTTCCAAACAAGCAGAAGACTCTTCCGGACGCGATGGCTGGACTGAACTGGCCGGACTCCAGCCCCTGCCCAGCCACGGCTCCCGGCAACGCCAGCTGCCTGAGAAATCACTCTGCTACCGGCTGGCCAAAAAATTCTACTTCTTCGGTTTTGGAGCTTACGGATAGTGACTCAGACCGCCAACCATAATACCGTACCGCCGGAATTCGCACAACGTGCGGGGGTCCGCTCGGCGGCCCGGGCCTGGGTGCAGGAGCACGGGCTGCTGCCGCCTCTGCCTTTGTCGGGGTTGCAGGCCCAGGCTGCGGCCTGCGTCCAGGCTGCTGGTTATCCGCAAGAGTGGCAGAATTACACTGCGATCATGATCAGCAATGCCTTATGGGAACCGTATCTCCGCCATATCCCGCGGAGTGCCCGGCTGCTGCTGCTGCCTTTCTGTCTGCGCAACCAGGAGCACTGTCAGGCTTCTTATGATGAGCTGGGGCTGCTTTGCGCCCAATGCGGCCATTGCCGGATTGCGGAATTCAGTGCCCTGGCTGAGCAGGCTGGCATCAATGTGCTGGTCGCCGAGTCTTCATCCAGTGTGGCACAATGGATTGAAAGCAGCGAAATACAGGCGGTAATCGGCGTGTCATGTATGGCTTCCCTGGAAAAAGCTTTCCCATCCATGAACGCCAACGCCGTGCCCGGGCTGGCCATACCGCTGCTCGCCGACGGCTGCCGCAACAGCACTTTCGACCTTGAATTCCTGCTCCAGGCACTGGCTCTGGAAGAAGAAGAACCGCTGTATGCGCCCTGGGCTGCAACGGTCAAACAGAGTATCACACAGCTGTTCACCCCCGCCGGAGTACAGAAATACCTCCGGAGCAGCACTGCGTATCTGCGTGCATTCCCTTTCGAAGTGGAACAGGCGCTGTGCAGCAACGGCAAACACTACCGGCCCCATATCACCGCCGGAATTTACTGCGCCCTGGCCAATACCTGCAACTTGCCGGAATTCCTGATACCGATAATCTTATCGGTGGAATGTTTCCACAAAGCATCCCTGATCCACGATGACATTGAGGACGACGACGATACCCGCTATGGCCAGGCGACACTGCACCGCCGCCTCGGAGTCCCGATCGCCCTCAATATCGGTGATTTCCTGATCGGCGAAGGATATCGCCTGCTTGGGCACGAGTCCGTCCCCGCCGACATCAGGGCGGAACTGCTGGCCCAGGCTGCTCAGGCTCACTGCGAATTGTCGCTGGGGCAGGCGCAGGAATTCGAGGCTCTGCAGAAGCGTCTGACCTTGGCGCAATGCCTGGAGACCTACCGCCTGAAAACCGCACCTGCATTCCGGGTCGCGCTGTACCTGGGCGCTATCGCGGCCGGACAGTTTACGACACACCGCAGCCAGCTGCAGCTCTATGCCGACTCGCTGGGTGTTGCCTATCAGCTCAGTGATGACCTTGAGGACGAGCAGCCGAACCCCGCCTCGGCAGTCGACTGCATCATGCTTGAGCGCGGCCTCGCCCGCAGTGCGGCGGTGGCTGAGATCACCAGGCTCTACGCCCAGTACCGCAGCGATACCTTCGCCCTGCTGGAAAAAATCACTGATCCGGTATTGAAGACTTTTCTGTACCGCGTCACCGGGAAAGTACTCAAAGATGTCTGAAGGCTCTTTCGCCAGTACATTTTACCATACCTGCGCCGACGGTTACGCCAGGATGTCGCGTGAAGCGCAGGCGGCGCTGGCGGACAGCGTCGCGCAATCCCAGACTGCCGGCGGACTGTTCGCGAATATCGCCGGCCAGCCGGACTTGTACTATTCTTTCTTCGGACTGCTGCTGGCAGCAGTCAGCGGTGCCAAAATCAACCTGCACACCTGCCTCAATGCCTTGAATGCCATAGATTTC
>JAAZIZ010000066.1 GCA_012800565.1 Lentisphaerota bacterium | reverse complement strand
GTGATGAGCGCGGCAGTGACGAGTACAACCGCGGGCTGTCTGAGCGCCGGGCCTTGTCGGTGTGGGAGTATCTGCAGACCTTGGGCGTGGCAGGTGATCGTATGAAGACCGTCAGCTACGGCGAAGACCGTCCTGTGGTCGCTAATGCCACCAGCGAGAGCGAGCATCAGCAGAACCGGCGGGCGGAATTCCTGCTGGGTACAAAAAAATGAGTTCAGCTTTGGAAGTCTGTGCCGCGGTCATTATCTGCTGCGGCCGGCTTCTGCTGGCTACCCGTCGGCCAGGTGGATATCTGGCGGGGTGTTGGGAATTTCCCGGCGGCAAAGTCCGCCCCGCTGAGACGCTTGCTGACTGTATAGCGCGAGAACTTCAGGAAGAACTGGCGCTGACAGTGGAGCAGGCGTCTTTGCTTTTTAGTTGCAGTCATGCTGAGACTGGGCGGCGGATTTGTCTGCATTTCATGCATTGTGAAATTCCGTGCGGGCAGTCTCCCCTGCCGCGGGAAGGTCAGCAGGCTGCCTGGTTCAGTGCCGGTGAGCTCTCAACTCTGTCCTGGGTGCCCGCTGATGCTTTGGCAATAGAACATATCCGCTGCGGACGTTGGCAGGGCCCGGAAGACCCCGGGGATGACCTTGGACTGCCCCGGCTGGCAGATTGGGAGCGTACCCGCAAACTGCAACAATGGCTGACAAGCAAATGACTGAGAATATTTCCGGGGCGGCACCGGCACGACGGCGCGGACTGCCCCATAGCGAATGGTATCGAGTGCCTTATACCGGCGGGAGAGAACGCCTGGCAATGCGGGCGTTGCTGAAACAATGCCGCCTGAATACTGTCTGCGTCAGTGCCAAGTGCCCCAATCTTTGTGACTGCTGGAAACGCCGTACCGCGACTTTTATGATCCTGGGTGACACCTGTACCCGCAACTGCCGTTTTTGTGCCGTCAATCACGGTCTGCCGCAGGTCCCCGACCCGCAGGAGCCGGAGCATCTCGCCCAGGCGGCATCTCAGCTGCAGCTGCGTCACATGGTGATCACCTGCGTCACCCGCGATGATTTGCCTGACGGCGGTGCCGGGCAGATGGCTGCCGCAGTGCAGGCCATCCGTGCGGCTTGTCCTGAGACCAGCATTGAGGTACTGGGGTCGGATTATGGCGGCCAGGAAGAGTCGCTGGCCTTGATTCTGCAGGCGTCCCCGCAAGTCTTCGGCCATAACTTGGAGACGGTGCAGCGACTCACCCCGGCGATTCGCAGCGGCGCTGATTATCAGCGCAGTCTGAGGGTACTGCGCTATGCCGCAAACTGGTGCTCCGAGCATGGCACCGCCTGCCGGATTAAATCCGGTTTGATGCTGGGCCTGGGAGAGACAGAGGCGGAAATCCGCACGGCTTTGGCGGACCTGCGCCAGGCCGGAGTGCAAATCCTGACCATGGGGCAATATCTGCAGCCCGGGCCGGATAATTGTCCGGTTCAGCGTCATGTCTCGCCGGAGGAGTTCGCGGCTTGGAAGCAGACTGCGGAGCAGGAGTTCGGCTTCGCGGCGGCAGTATGCGGGCCGCTGGTACGCAGCTCATATCTGGCCGAGGATGCTTATCGCTCCTGTCAGTGAGAACGAATCCAGCAGCAGGATGGCAGGATTGCTCCGGGAACAGACGTTGACAATCTTATCCCAGCAGCAATCTTCTCATCTTAACCATTTTTGAGTCAGTGCTGACACTGCTGCCATTGTCTGCCCCGTCCGCCTTGTCTGCCCCGTCTGACTTGTCCGACCCGTCCGACCCGTCTGACCCGTCTGACCCGTCTGACCCGTCCGACTTGTCTGACCCGTCCGACGGCACTATGTAGCCTTTTAACTTACACCGCAGAAGCCTTGACACATTACGACAAATATGCAATAATTATGTTATTCCCGCGCATTTTGACTTTTAACCTGCAGCTTAGGCTTTATATTATAGTGGTTACCAATTTTTCCGCCCTAATTTTCCAACTGTCCACAAGGACGAGCCACATTCTGCATGGACAGCGACAATATTATGACTATTGGACATTTCCAGCGAACCATACTGGTCTGGATCGCTTTTTTTGCGCTGTTTTTCAGCCTGCCTGGTACGCGCGGCAATGAATTGCTGGAGCTGCTGCAGGAAGCTGAAGCCAACAGCCCGGTTCTGAACGCCGCCCGCGCCCGCATTGAGCAGGCTCTGCAGCAGCATGAGGAACTGCTGGAGTTCTTTGACACCCAGCTGTATGCGGGTGCCGGCAAAGGCGAGAATTCCCGCAATATACCATTGTCCGGCGATTACACGGTTTTGTCGGCGGAAAGTTATGCGATAGAGGCCGGCCTGGCCCGGGCCATCGCTCCGGGCGCGTACTTCAACATCGGGGCCCGCAGCGAGCTGCTTGATGATATCGTAGGATACAAGGAGTTATACCAGAACACCTTAGGGCTAAGAGTCCGGATACCGCTGCTGCAGGACCGCGGTTTTTCCATCCTCGGATACCGGCGCAGTGCCGCCTTGGCTGAATACAACCGGGCAGTCAGCGACCTGCTGGCCCTGAGCCAGGAACTCCGCTACCAGGTCGAACAGGCCTACATCAGCGCCTATGAAGCGCTGTCGGCCTACAATGTCACCCAGGGCGCCAGCCAGCGCTTCGCCGCCCTGGTCAAGGACGCCCATGAGCTGACCCGTCTCAAGGCCATTCCTGATTACCAGGTCCATTCGGCGGAGCGCGAACTGCAGATCGGTTTGGAGGACGAGGAGAAGGCCCGCAACCGTTATGACCTCAGCCTGGTCACCTTAGGCAATCTGCTGGGCAGCAGCCGCGAGATCAAGCTCCGGGCGACACCGGAAATCATCGTTGAGATGGGCAGCAAGCAGGCCGATCTGAGCATCGTCCCGCTGGAAAAAGCGATGCAGTACCGGGGGCTGGTTCTGAGCATCCAGCACCGTCAGCAGGCCGCCCGGGCCGAATACGACCGGATAGAGGAGGAAATGAAGGACAATGTCAGCTTGAATGTCGGGGTATCAGCCCGGGGCGAGAACCGCCATACTCCGTTCGAGATGCACCGCAAGCTCTCGGATGAATACCTCGGCGGAGAGATCAGCCTGACTTGGACCCGCCCGCTGGATTATCAGGGCAGCAAGACCCGGCTGGCCCGGCTGACGGCCTTGATCAGCGAATTGAAAGCCGAGCTGCAGCAGGCTCAGCTGACTGTGTCCCGCGAGATGAAGAATGCTGAATTGAACTTCCTTTCCGCCCGCCGCCGGATCGAAATCATCGGCAAGGGCATGCAGGCGGCGCGGGAGACCGTTGCGTCCGAGCAGGAGCGTTTCCGCCTCGGCGAGGGCTCCAGCGTGGATGTGCTCGATGCGCAAAAGAATCTGACCGTGATTCTGCAGCGCCTGACGGTGGCCTCGGCCGACCTGCTGCGGGCCAGATCGCAATACCAGTACGCCTGCGGATTCTGCGAATAGATGCCGCGGCCTTGCATCAGCCGGATAATACTGTAAATTAAAACCGTTCCATCTTTCTGGTGTCTAACAAGCAAACGCCGCAGGCATTCCTGCAGGCGGACCATTGTTTCTCCCAGCCTTAAATTCCCGACAACAGGTATAGACATGTCATTATTATTTGGACGACGCAATCTCAGGGATGATGACCTTGAGAAGTCTTTGGATACCAGCCTGGGCCTGCCCGAGGATCAGCGCGAAAACCTCGAGCTTGATGTGATGATTCTGGAGGACGAGGACGGCAGCCTCAGTCAGCGTCTGAAGAAAGTGGCCGAGCGCGAGGCGGTCAGTGCGGCCGAGGATTCGCTGAAGAAGATGCATGTGATCAAGTTGGGTCGCTGCCCCAACTGCGGGGAGCATCTGCACCAGCACATGTCGGCCAGCATCTGCGAATCCTGCGGCTGGCATAAATACGATATGCCGCGGCAGGGCAAGGCCCGGGTACATATTCACAACAGCAGCGAGGTGGTGGTCGGAGAACGCATCTACGTTCTGAAGAACGGCGACTGCCTGGTGGTCCACAACGACGCGGTGTCGGCGAGGGTTCCGGCTGCCGCCTGCAGTTGGATCGAGTACC
>JAAZIZ010000065.1 GCA_012800565.1 Lentisphaerota bacterium | reverse complement strand
GCCCGAATCCCGGGCCAGGCGCTGCAGCCATTGGCGCTGAATCGGCTCGCCGGTATATTCCAGGGCAGGCTGCTTGGCCAGCAGCAGTACCCCCTCGCTGTGCAGACCGTCCCGGGCCATGACCTCCAGCTTGTAAGTACCGGGGAGCTCGGGCACAAATTCGCAGGCAAAACCGGATTCTTTCTGAGACAGCCCGAAATCTTCCCCCAGGTTCGCCGGGACCATGGGCAGGGCCAGACTCTTTCCCTCGGGGGTGATGATCCGGCAGGCCAGACCGCTGCTGTCCACTGCTTTTCCGCACAGTGCGCCGATCTGGACCCGGCTCCACAGATCGACCTCCTGCTCAGCCAGCAGAAGCTGTATGCCATTGTCCTGATTCTGCTGCCGGTTGGAGGGCGAGAGCCATTGCAGGAGCTGGGTGATAAAGCGCCCATAGAGAGATTTTTCCGTACCGCCGGCCTCGGAACCGAGCTGCCAGCGCCAGAGTGAATCGCTGAGTATGATTCCTGCCCGTCCCTGGCCGAAGCGCCGTCCCACCAGTACCGGGGAGGCTTCCGCAGTCGCAAGGAACACAGTTGAGAAAGGCCCGGGTTCGACCGGCGACCAGTAGCTTAGCAAGGGCGGCAGGCGCGGTTCAGTCAGCAGTGGCGCGAAAGCCGGCTCGGCCCGCCCCGCGGCGGTAAAGGATACTGCAGTGCGCTGTTCCAGCATCTGGGCTCCGGCTGGCGAGACTACCGGCACGAGGTCCTTGAACTCCGCTTTGCTCAGCATTCCCTCCGGGCCGCAGGAGCGGACGGAGCCCAGGAACAGCAGCCCGCCGCCATTTTCCACGAACTTCGCGATGCTCTGGCAGTCTTTGCCGGACAGGGCCTGGTCGCTGAGGTCACCCAGGATGATGGTGCTGAATTCGCGCAGGGTCTGGTCTGTGAACTCCGGCAGCGCGGCGGCGGCTGAGGAATCATGCTCATCGAAATTTATGAATGCTCCGCCGGCGCTTTGCACAAAAGCCGTGAGTTGCTGCTGTTTGTCAGTCAGCAGGGCCCGTTTCAGAAATTTGAATTCCCAGCGCGGCACTCCCTCCAGATACAGGATGCGTTTTTGCGCGTCAGTGACATCGATTACAAATTCGCGCTGGTTGTTTTTCCGCTCGCTGTCGTCTTCCGGCACTATGGCCAGCTGAAACAGCTGGTTGCCCAGTTCAGCGGGCTCATAAGTCAGCGATACGCGCTTGAAATTCTCGTTGGTGGCGAAGCTGACCTCAGTGCTGCGCAAGGTGCTGCCGTGCTGGCGCAGTTCAACCGGGAAAGTCTGCGGCTCAGCACCGTTTTTGCGGCGGATAGTGGCCTCGATTTTGAGCTCCCAGTTCACCGTGGCGCGCTTCGGATACTGAATTTCCTGCAGGAAGAAATCCTGCTGTGGTTTCTGGGCCGCCGAAGGCGGGTCTTCCAGTTCGGGAATATAGACCGGTACCTGCCGGGCCCGCCCCTCAAGCCAGGCCGCACTTTGGTCCAGGCCGTCGCTGAGCAGCAGCACCCCGGCCAGATTCTCGCCCCGCAACCGCTCCGCGACCTGGTTCAAGGCCGGAGCCAGCAGGCTGCGAGGCTCGGCAAAGGCCAGGTCCGAGGACAGAACCAGGTCTTCCTGCAAAGTCGCCCCGGCCGAAAAATATTTTACCCGGTAATCCGCAAGCTTGCGCTTGAAGTGTGATTTTTTCAGGAAGGCCAGAGCCCGCTGGGAGCGGTTCTGCGGCTGCCGGTACGGGTTGTCCCTCATGCTGGCCGAACAGTCCAATACTACCGCCAGCACCGGTTTTTCCTCCCGGAGCTGCGTTTCCCGGCGCGAAGGCTGCAGCAGTATGCAGGCCAGGCAGGCAAAAGCCAGCATCCGCAGGGACCAGAGGAAGAAACGTTCAGATTGGCTAAGAGTGCAGGCCGAATAGGTCCGCCAGGCGAAGAATCCGAACGGCAGGGCGCAGAGGATAATTACCCACAGCGGTATGACCGGCGAGAACATTATGGCGGCGGTGGGGAAAGGCATACAGACAAATCTGCGAGAGGGTGAGAAGTCGGCGGGTTAATGCAGTCCGGAGAGCAGCGCCGTGATCTGCTGCGGCTGAGAGCGTTGACGGCTGCGGATATTGGCAAACAGTACTTCCAGCATGCTCAGCAGGAAAGCCAGCAGCAGCAGAGATGGCCAGAGCGGCCGGCCCTGATGCTGCTCCGAGAGATGGCGCCGCAGTTCGGCCGGGTCTTCCGAGACTTGCAGCAGCGCTCCCGGCGCCGCAGCCCGGAGCTCAGAAGCATTGCAGGCAGAGAGCAGACCTTCCGAAGGAGAGATGTTCACCGCGATGCTGCGGGAAATATCGCCCCGGCTGAGTTCGTACAAACCAGGAGCGTAAAAACCGTCGAGAAGGAATGGAGAGGCGCTGTCTTTGCGCCTGGCGCTGAGGGTGTCACTGCGGCCGGTACTGTCATGCAGTGTGAACTGCGCCTCAGTTTCCCGTCCCGGCCAGGACAGCAGCAGCGGCTTGCCGACTTCGGTGATCAGGCTGCTGCTGCGGGAACTGGCGGAATTCTTGATCAGTTCCTGCATGAAAACAAAGAAGAATGGCGTGATGGGCCAGTCCGACCAGTCACGGTTGGCACTGACCGAAAACAGCCAGAGCATCCCGCCACCATTGCGGGCGGACACCGCGAAAGGCGAGCCGTCTTCATACATCCAGGGCACGCTCTGCCCCGCAGGGAGGGACAGCTTCAGGCGCTTCCGCAAGGGGAAGCGCCAAGGCGGGGAGAGTTTGTCCCGCACCGTCCGGGCCATCAAATCCTGCAGGTCATTCAAAGCCAGGTTGAAGGATTTTTCCTCCGTCATGGTTTCGGTCTCAAGGCTGATTTTCTCCCATCCGCTGATGCCCTGCAGCGCTTCCCGGGTGATGGCGTTGTTCTCGCCGGGAAAAATGGCGGCTACGCCGCCGGTTTGGACGAAAGCGTTGATTTTCTCCTGCACGGCCGGAGAAAATTCCGGTGGATTGCAGAGGAACAAAAACGAGAACTCAGCAATGTCGCGGGCCAGAAAATGCTGCCAGTCGGTCTTGCTGGGCATGACGATGGTGCTGGCCAGACCACCGGGACGGATGGCCTTGTCGAGAAAAAAGATATCCCGGTTGCCGCCGCCTCCGCCGTTGACCAGCAGGGCCGGGATGCCGGCCAGGCGCGGCAGGCTGAAGTAAAAACGGTTATCAGCCGGAAAAGCGTCAGGCTCCAGTTCCAGATATCCGGAGACATCGCCTTCGGCCTGCAGCGGACTGTCGCGCAATACTGCTTTGCTGCTTTGCCCCGACTGCAGCTCCAATACCGATTGCTCCCGCTCATTGCCGGCCTGCTGCAGACGCAGCAAATTCCCGCCGGTGAAATTTTCTGAGGCCCGGATGGTCGCCCGGACGGTGAAAGAGCCGTCACCGACAATCGCCGGGGGCATGAATTGTGCTTCTTCAAAGCCGCAATTGGGCAGGCGGTCCCGGGACAGGAGATTGCAGAACAGAATGCCGCGCTGCCGGCGCAGTTCAGCCATCAGCGCGGGCAGATCGGAACTGACAAAATCCGAACGCTGGAAATCACTGAACAGATGCAGCTCCATGCCCGTCAGACTGCCTTCTTCGCGTTTCAGACAGTCACTGACCACGGACAGCATTTCTGCCCGGCCCCAGCCGCAGGACAACTCATTGAGGGCCTGGATGACCTCAGCGCGGGCGGAGACCGGCGGAAATACCACCCGCGGCTCCGGGGTACCGGGAGCCAGCAGCGCGACCAAGTCGTCGTCCTTGAGGTCCTGCAGCATTTCCAGGGCCCAGCTGCGGGCGATTTCGAAACGGGTCAGACCGCCTTCCAGGGCCTGCATACTGGCGCTGCTGTCGATGACGACGATGACCACCCGCCGTCCTGCGGGCAGGAATTCTCCGAAACGGACCAGCGGTTGTGCGAATGCGGCGGCGAGGGTCAGGATGATCAAGACCCGCATAATCAGCGTCGCGCATTGGGTGATCCGGCGGGAGCGCCGTGTCTGTTCGATGGCTGCCCGCAGAAAGCGCATGGCGGCGAATTTGACTGGGCGGGGCTTTTTGCGCTGCAGTAGGTGCAGGGCGATCGGGACCAGCGCTGCCAGGCCAAAGAACAGGAAAGTATTGGCAAGAAAGAATGGCATAACTGCGGATGCTGTTCAAAGTGGCAAACACAAGGTACAGTGAAACACCATGGGCCGGTGCTGGCAGGCACAGCCTGCCGGGCCGTGATGTTGCCGGCCACATGATTCCCGAGGTAAGCCTGCAGGTCCTGCATAATGGATACCGGCGTAAAATACTGCAACCCAAGTCCGAAAAGCGGGTCTGAGAACATGGGGCTGCCTGTCCGGCGTCCGCCTGCTTGCAGCAGCTCCGGGCCTGCACGAATAATTTAATCCTTGAAGACGAATATGCTAATCTGGCCGAAAATCCTGCAGCTGCGGGACCGACTCTGGCCCTCGCGCCAGGCTTGGCTGCGACGCCGGCATCTGCGTCTGGGCCGGCAGGGCGAGAACGCCGCCTGCCGGATGCTGGAGAATGCAGGCGTGGAAGTGCTGTGCCGGAATTACCGGCATGGCCGGGCCGAGATTGACATCGTGGCCCGGGATGGAGCGGTATTGTGCTTTATCGAGGTCAAGACCAGACGCAGCAAACCGGGGGTGCGCCCGGCAGAGGCAGTCGATGCAGGCAAACGCCAGCGTATCCTCTGGTGTGCGCGGCGCTACCTGCAGGCCATTGACGCACCTGGGCTGGAGCGGCGTTTCGATATCATTGAAGTCACGTTCAACAACTGGCGCCTGCAGGATTTGCGCCACTGGAAGGACTGCTTCCGGGAGACCACTGCCCGCTGAGGCTGAGGCCCCGCGGATACGTCCCGAACGGTTTGCCGACAGAATTGTCTGCTGAAGAGTGAAAACCAAGACCCTTGGAGGAAGGGTGAAGTTGCTGCCCCGACGGGGAAAAATCCGCCTGTGGCAGCGGCCGGGATGCAAAATTTTCATTCCGGTTTATATTGTAGGAACAGCGGAAGCTTTTGCCTGTAAAGGCTTCTAAAGGAGGAAGCGATGTCATCTTACGAAGATTTATGGTACGCGGCCAAATCCACCCGGATTGTCTATATGCCTCCGAAAGTCCTGGAGACTTTCGGGGAGACCAGTGTTTTCTATCTCGTTTTGGCCGAGGATATGGACCAGCCCGACAAGCTGCATTTGCGCCGCGGCCTGGTCAGTGCTGCCCGTCCACGCATCATTACCCCGCATTATTTTCTTAACCAGGCCATCAGTAATTTCGGCGAGGAAGCCCGGCAGTACTTTTCCCAGGTCATCAGTGCCAAAGACGGCGCCCGTTTCCTCGAATACGGTTTGAGTTTTCAGAAGCAGGAACACCAGGAGGAGATCGTCAGCGGGCAGCTGCAGGAGGTCGCCGAGCAAGCCGGCAAGGATGCCCAGGACAATATGCGTGAGTTGCGCGGAGTCATCATTGCTGTCGATGATACCTGGGAAATCTCTCTTCTGTATTTTATTACTGAGCTGGTCAAGCGCTCCGTGTTTTTCAATGCCCGTGATTTGGCCCGGCGGGGATTGCTGGAAATGGGCAACGGCATCCCCATCGCGGTACGGCAGGAACTTGATGAAGCATTCTCGAACTGCCAATCCCTGGCAGATGCCCGGGAGCTGGGAGCCCGCCTGTGGGATTACGGCGTCTTCGAAGAGTTCGAAGACCGGTTTTATGACCTGTACCGGAAGATGAAGACAATATAAGGTCCGGCAGCGCTGTTGCCATGGCCTGAAAGGAAAGAATGCATTATGGCCATAAGAGTAAAATTCAAAATGGCTCCAGGTTGTGACGATCTGCGTCCGCATAAGCAGCATCTTGGTGATTCAGGCTTCGATTTGCATTCCCGCACGGATGCGGTCTTGCCAGCTGGCGGTTTCCTGGCCGTGCCTACCGGACTGTTCCTGGAAATGCCTCTGAATTGCGAAGGGCAGGTGCGGCCGCGCAGCGGTTTGGCGGCCCGATTGGGGATAACCGTATTGAATACACCTGGGACCATTGATTCCGCTTACCGTGGCGAAGTACAGGTGATTCTCATCAACCACGGCCAGAATGAGTACCGGATCAAGCGCGGAGACCGCATCGCCCAGCTGGTCCTGCAGACGCTGCCCGAAATTGATTTCGTGGCGGCTGAGTTGCTGTCTGAGACCGAGCGCGGCAGCGGTGGCTTCGGCAGCACTGGCCGTTAAAACCACGGAGCACCATGGCTCGACGGCATAACCTTAAGTTCTTCTGCTGGCTGCTGCTTATACTGCTGCTGGGCTGTGTCTCAGCCTGGATAACCTGCGACATCATGCGCCTGCGCAGCCTGGCCCGGCGGGAAAAGATGTTCTCACCTCTGGTCGAGGCGGCGGCTTTACGACATGGCCTGGACCCAGCTTTGGTGAAAGCAGTCATCTGGCGGGAAAGCCGTTGGCAGCCCCTGGCAGTGGGTGCCCAGGGCGAGATCGGGATGATGCAAATCACCCCCGGCGCAGTAGCCGACTGGCAGCAGATGAACTGCAAAAGCTTGCCCACCCGGGCCGAACTCTTCCAACCCGAGATGAATATTGAGATCGGTACCTGGTATCTCGCCCAGGCCGGAAAGCATTGGCAGGACTACCGCGACAAGGAAATTCTGCAGCTGGCCGAGTACAATGCCGGATATGGTAGGGTCAGCAAGCTCTGGAAACCGCAGCAGGCAGACCAGGAAGTACCGCTCGAACAAATTAGTTTTCCTGGCACCAGGGATTATATTATGCAGATTTTAAGCAAGAAAGCAGATTACGAACAACCATGACGGTTTCTGGCACAGCGCAGACCATTCCGCCGAAAGAAATGGCGATCCTGAAAAGCCTCCTGCAGGATGAAGACGAGAGTGTGGCGTCTTTGGCGATGGAGAAGCTTCTCCCCAGTGCCGGTCTGGATGAATTTCTGGCCGAGCATCAGGATGATGATGACCCGATGCTGCGCCGGCGCTGCTTCCAGATGGGCTACATCTCTGCCTACCGCCGTCATCTGACCGGGCTGATTGATTCCCTGAAGGATAATTCTTTCGATCTCTGGGAGAGTGTGCTGATGCTGGACCGGCTGTATGACTCGCAGAGCTCACTGTCGTACCTGAAGAGCTTGTACCAGAACCTGGCCCTGGATTATTCCTCGCGCAAAGACAGCCTGCGCGGGCTGGTGCGATTCCTCAAAGAACGCTCCTTTATCACCCCCACCCAAAACTGGGCTGATATCAGCAACTATCTGATTGGCGATGTGCTTGAGAACCAGGTCGGGTCAGGGCTGATGCTCTGCATCCTGGCCCAGCAGCTGGGGAGCCAGCGGGGACTGGCCCTGAATATCTGCCTGCATACTGGACGATATTGCCTGGTGGATGAGAAGTTCAACCTGGTCAATCCGGCGGAAAGCTGGAAAATCACCAGCAATATCTCGCCCAACCTATGCCATCTCTGCTCGAAAAAAGAAATCATCCTAGCATTGCTGTTCCATCTCTACTCCATGGCAGTGATCAGCTGGGACCCATTCGATATCTTCCTGTTCCAGAAAATTCTCTCAAGTTACTTCGATTTTCCGGAAAACGCCATGCCTTACCCGATGGGAAATTTCCTGCATCCGGATGCAACAACTGGGGTTGACAATCAGTGACCTAATCCTAAAGTTCAGGAGACTGACTTATGAAAAACAACTTGCTGCTGGCAATCAGCCAACTGACCCGTTTCAATCTGGCCGCTGGATCGGGGGCCAAAGACTGCCCTCCGGTGATGCTGGTGGCAGTCCGACTGCTGCTGGGCATAATTTATGCCTTGGCGGCGCTGCTGATCCTCTGGATCGTCAAACAGCCGCTGGTGGGAGCTATTCTGGCCACTTTGGCGGTATCTGCTCTGCGGGGATTCCTGACCAATTGGAGAGACCGGCTGCTGCCCCTGCGTCTGGCCGGGCTGTTTTTCCCCTCCCTGAAGACCGTCGCCCGCGATCCGGTTGAGCATCAGTTCCAGATGGCGGCCTTGAATTGGGTCATGCTGGCCCGCCCGCTGGGGCTGTTTTTCCTGCTCCTCTGCGGATGCTGGTACTGGCTGGTGCCGGTGGCCG
>JAAZIZ010000004.1 GCA_012800565.1 Lentisphaerota bacterium | reverse complement strand
TTCCGGACAATACAAGGAGATTGTGATTATGCGCGGGGACACCTTGAGCTCAATTGCCAGCTCAGCCGGGGTAAGTGTGCGTGCCTTGATGCAGTTCAATGGTCTGAAATCGGATCATATCCGGGAAGGACAGACTTTGAAAATTCCGGTGCCATAAATTTCGGCTGGTAAACAGGACATGAGCATGACGAATCAGAAGAAAGATATCCTGACCCTGTTGCGCAAGAACGCCCGTATGTCAGTCCAGGAGATTGCGGACCGCCTGCGGACTCAGCCGGCGACTGTCGAGGAGCAGATCAAGGAGCTGGAGCGCGACGGGCTGATTCTCGGCTATACCGCCGTGGTCTCCTCGGAAGCCGAGCAGGACCAGGTGCGGGCCATCATCGAAGTGCAGGTGCAGCCGGAACGGGAGGCCGGATTCGACAACATCGCCCGGACATTGGCAAAATTTCCCGAAGTGACAGCAGTGCATCTGGTCTCCGGACGTTACGATTTGCGCCTGGAGGTAGTGGGGAAGTCATTGCAGGACGTGGCCACATTCGTGGCCAGTCGCCTGGCCTGTCAGAATGGGGTCAAGTCAACCGCTACTCTCTTCTTGTTGAAAAAATACAAGGAAGCGGGCATTGAATTTGACAAGGAAGAGAAATATGCGCGACTCAACATCACCCCATAACTGGGTTGCAGGTCATATCGCCGCGTTGCCAAAAAGCGGCATCCGGGATTTTTTTGAGCTGGTCAATTCCATGTCGGATGTGATTTCCCTGGGCATTGGCGAGCCTGATTTCGCCACGCCCTGGCATATTCGCGAAGCGACCATTTATGCTCTGCACCGCGGGTTTACCCATTATACATCGAATCTGGGCGATCTGCGGCTGCGCAAAGCTATCGTCAATTACGCCCAGGATAATTTTGGTCTGAGCTATTCTCCTCAGAACGAATGTATTGTCACGGTTGGGGTCAGCGAAGGCCTGGACATCCTGATGCGCGCCATCCTGAATCCTGGCGACGAGGTTCTTTATCATGAGCCTTGCTACGTGTCGTATTCGCCGACCATCCGCATGGCACACGCGGTGCCAGTGCCGGTGCAGACGCGGGAAGAGCATGATTTCGTGCTTGAGATCGCTGACTTGGAGGCCAAAGTCACGCCCAAGACCAAGGCTCTGTTGCTGAATTATCCCAACAACCCTACCGGTGCTGGTCTGACCGATGCAGACCGGCAGGCGCTGGCAGATTTTGTGCAGCGGCATGACCTGCTGCTGATCAGCGATGAGATTTATGAGGAGCTCAGTTATGTTCCGCGCAGTGCCAGCATTGCGGCGTTGCCGGGGATGCGCGAGCGCACTGTGGTTCTGAACGGGATGAGCAAGGCTTTTGCCATGACCGGGTATCGCCTGGCATATGCGCTGGGGCCGGCGGCGATCATTGACGCGATGATGAAAATCCATCAGTATTCGATGCTTTGCGCTCCGGCACTGTCGCAGGCTGCTGCGGTAGAAGCCTTGCAGCATGGCTCTGCTGCCCGTGAAAGCATGCGGGTCGAGTATGAGCAACGCCGGAATGTAATTGTCAAGCGTTTGAATGATATGGGGCTGCGGTGTTTTCTGCCGAGAGGGGCATTTTATGTCTTTCCCTGCATCCAAAGCAGTGGCCTGAGCTCTTATGAATTTGCGCTGCAACTGTTGCAGAAGAAGAAAGTCGCGGTGGTGCCGGGCACGGCTTTTGGTCCCTGCGGCGAAGGATTTGTGCGCTGTGCTTATGCTACGGCCATGGATGATATTGAGATCGCGATGAGCAGGATGCAGGAATTCCTGGCCGGGAAGTGAGCCGCAGGGCTGCAGGGAGGCTTCCGTGTCTTTGCGGACAATAGTTTGCCTATGCAGATATTGACCAATACATTCTTTATTTTCCCTTTGCCGCTTGCGTTTCCGGAGCAATATGTCGAGCTGGATATGGGTTGCGGCAAAGGCAGCTTCACCCTGGCTTTGGCGCAGCGTTATCCCGAGCGCCTGGTCTTGGCCAGCGATGTGATGCTTGGCCGTTTGAAGCTGCTGGAGAAAAAGAAGCTGCGGCGCAAGCTGGATAATCTGGAGCTGCTGCGGGCATCCAATCTGGCCCTGGCCTCCTTTCAGCTTCCCCCCCGGAGCATTGACCGCATCCATCTGCTCTGCCCGGACCCCTGGCCAAAACGCCATCATCGGGTAAAACGGCTGGTGTGCACAGATTTTGTCACTCGTCTGACCAGGATTCTCAAGCCGGACGGGATTGTGCATTTGGCGACTGATCATGCGCCGTATTTCGACAATTGGCTGGAAATCTTTGCCCATTTTCCGGCTTTCCGGCCGGACCCGGCAGCCATCGCCGATATCGCCGATTTGAAGACTGATTTCGAATTGCAATGGACCGCGCAAGGCATTCCGGTGCGGCATCTCGCCTATCGCCTCCAGGAGTAAACTGCGTTTTGCGGTTTTCCGGGTTTATGGTTATGCCTCCGGCAAGGGAGAATTTGCACGATGAACTTATCTCTGGCATTGCTGCAAACTTGCGCCAGCCCGGACCTGCAGGAAAATCTGCAGGCCTTGGACAGGGTGCTGGACAGTTTTCTCCAGGAGCCGCCGGACTTGCTGGTGCTGCCGGAATACAGTTTGTGCCTGGGTAGTTTTGCCAGTATGGGACGGGCAGCCCGTTCGCAGGAAGAATGGCAGGCTTTGCTGGCCGGACGCAGCCGCAGGCTTGGCAGCGCTCTGCTTTTTGCCGGCCTGCCCTTGTCTGAGGACGGGGCGGTTTACAATTCCACTCTGGTGTTTGGACCCGCGGGGGAGAACCTGGCGCGCTATGACAAGCATCACCTGTTCCGCTGGTCGCAAGGCGGCAACGCTGTGGACGAGGGCAGTTTTTTCCGGCCTGGAACGATGCCGCCAACGGTTTTGCACTGGCAGGGTTGGAAGATTGCGCTGGTCACTTGCTTTGACTTGCGCTTCCCGGCTTTCTGGCAGACTGCCCGCCCGCGGCCGGACCTCTTTCTCTGCCCGGCGGCTTTTACCGATATCACCGGCCAAGCGCATTGGCGGCCGTTGCTGCAGGCCCGTGCAATTGAGAATCTCGCCTGGGTGGCCGGTGTCGGCCTGGGCGGTGAGAACCAGGAAACCGGCTTGGCCCTGCACGGTAATTCCTGCGTCTTCGACCCCTGGGGAGAACTGTGCGCAGACAGCCGGCAGCGGGACAGCGCAGTAGTGCGCCTGGCGCTTGCTCTCGATAGGGTCTCAGAATGCCGGCGGCGCCTGCCGCTGCAACCTGAGGATGCCCTGCCACTGCCGGATAAAGCCTGAAATGCAGGAACGCAATATGCCGAATCTTAAATCAATCTGCATACCGGCTGCACCGCTGGTTGATATCAGTGCTTTCCTGCCGCTGATAGACCATCCCTTGTTTCAACGACTGCGCGGACGCAAACAACTGGGCATAAACGACCTCGTCTTCCCCGGCGCCCAGCATTCACGTTTTGAGCATGCCTTGGGGGTGCTGGGGTTGACCCAGCAGCTCTGCCGCCTGCAGAATTTTTCCCCTGCCGACAGCAAGCATCTGCAGGCTTTCGCCTTGCTGCATGATATCGGGCATGGCCCGTTTTCGCATCAGATTGAACCGGTGCTGGCATCGGACCATCACCAGGTCGGGCAGCAGCGGTTGCTGGAGATTGCGCCGGCCTTGGAGCGCTGTGGTCTGTCACTGGCTGAACTGCAGGCGATGCTGGCTGGCACCCACCCGCTGTCGCCCTGGATTTCCGACCGTAATCTGGGCACCGACAAGCTGGATTATCTGCATCGGGATGCCTTGCATATCGGCTTCCAGGGCACGCCGGATATTGAGAAAATTCAACGCTACACATTGATGACTGATGCCGGTCTGGCCATTCAGGAAAAATACATCGAGGATGCCAAACAGCTGCAGAAATTCTACTCGTACCTGCATCAGCACGGTTATTTGAACAAAACCGCCCTGGGAGTGCAGAGAATTTTACAGCGTGCGGTGCAGGAGGAGCTGCTGACTCGCGATTCGAGCGGCAGCGAACTTTGGCAGATGAATGACCGGCAGCTGCTGTCCTGGCTGGAGAACGCCCGTTCCGGGCTGAGCCGGGCTTTCCTCCGCCGTTTGGAATCCCGGGCTATTCACCGTACTTTCCTGGCGCTCAAACCTGCCGGTTATGGCTTTGTGGAGCGGACTACCGGCAAGGACCTGGTCGTGCAGGAATGGTCCCGCGCCGCTTTGAGCAAATTCAGCCATTGTTATCAGGATATCAACCGTTTACGAGACCTGGAAGACGAACTGGCGGCTGACTGCGGGATGCAGGCCGGTGATATCCTGTTCGCGGCCATGCCGTATTTTACTAAACTAATCCCCAAGGATTTGCGGGTTTCAACCGGCACTGCCGAGCGAGATTACTGGCTGCTGGAGCAGGACAAGGACCATCTGCGCTCTCTGGAGAGCGATTACCTGCGGACTTTCGCGGTGCGGCTGCTGGTGATACCGGAAAAGCGTGCGGCTCTGGCTGCCCAAGCCGAGGCCGTCAGTGCCATCCTGAGCGCTAAATAATGACCGCATATATTGCGCCGGATGGCTGTTGCAAGAGAACGACCGACAAAAGGAGTGACCAATGGACATCGAGCATATCCGCAACAAACGTGCCTTTATCTGTGATATGGATGGCGTGATTTACCACGGCAACAATCTGCTTCCCGGAGCGGCGGAATTCGTGTCTTTTCTTAAAAAACAGAAGAAGCAGTTTCTGTTTCTGACCAACAGCAGCGAGCGTTCGCCGCGGGAGCTCAGTGAGAAGCTGGCCCGTCTGGGAATCAAGGTCGAGGAGAACCATTTCTACACCAGTGCACTGTCCACTGCCGCTTTTCTGGCCAGCCAGAAACCAGGCGGCAGCGTCTATGTCATCGGTGAAGCCGGGCTGATTCAGGCCTTGTACGAGGTCGGATTCTCCATGAATAATGTCGATCCGGATTATGTGGTCGTTGGCGAAACGCGATCGTACAATTTCGAGAAGATCGAGAATGCAGTGGCTTTGGTGCGCAAAGGCGCCAAGCTGATCGGTACCAACCCGGATATGACCGGCCCGACTGAGCGCGGCATCGTCCCAGCCACCGGTGCATTGGTCGCGCCCATTGAAATGGCCACCAGATGCAAGGCATATTTTCTCGGCAAACCGAATCCCTTGATGATGCGCAGCGCTTTGAGAAGGCTAAAGACTGCGCCGGAAGACACGGTGATTGTCGGTGACCGGATGGATACCGATATCATCTCCGGCATCGAATCAGAACTGGAGACAGTGCTGGTTTTTTCCGGGGTTACGGCACCGGAGGACTTGAAGCATTATGGTTACGCCCCGACCTATGCTTTGCCTGGGGTAGGCACAATCGCCGGCGTCTGAGTCGCGTAACTCACCGGGGGTAAATAAAAAACCGGGGCCGGTGGTGCATTGCCAAATCCGGCCCCGGCAGGACTATGTTTTCTGCCGGCTGCGGTTAGTTGCCCAGCACCGCGGCCACCACTTCGTCGGGCTGCAGCCATTTGCCGTCTTTGTAACAGCGCATATTCCCGGCTGAGATTTCATCGATCAGCAGCAAATCGCCCTTGGCGTTGCGGCCGTATTCGAATTTTATATCATACAGTTCGAGGCCGTGTTGTGCCAGTTTGTCCTTGACAATGGCACCGATTTTCTGGGTCATGGCCTTGATGGTGTCGTATTCCTGCTCACTGAGCACACCGAGAGCTGTCAGGGTATCCTTGGTGACCAGAGGATCATCGCGGCTGTCGTCTTTGAACGTCATTTCCACCAACGCGGGAAGGTCCTGCCCTTGCTGGCAATAATCGCCGTACCGCCGGAAGAAAGACCCCACCGCCTTGTACCTGAGAACTACTTCCAGGCCTTTGCCGAAAGGACGGCAAGGTACTATCGTCATGGTGGCTTTCGCCAAGTCGCTGCTGAGATAATGGGTGGTCACACCGGCCGCAGCCAGAGCCTCAAAAAAATATTTAGTCAACCGCAGACAATTGCGGCCATTGCCCTCGATTTTAGCTCCGACGGTATTGGCTCCTGGATCGAAGACACCGTTGGTGCCGGTTACATCATCTTTGAACTGCAGCAGATAATTCCCGTCTGCCAGTTTGAAGACATCCTTGGTTTTTCCCTTATAGACGAGTTCCATCACCTTTTCCTTTTACCAGTTATGTGTATCGTCAGAAATCTTTGGCTGTAAGGCAGCATTATTTCCAGCATTCGTATAATATAATGCCCGGTTGAGGGTTTGTCATAACGGGAAACCATCAGGCGGCTTGGCCTGGGGAGAAGCGGGTTAAAGACCCATTACAGCATACTGAACAAAAGTGAAGATTGCCGCAACGGAAATTTGCACTTGCAGGTATTTTGTATATATTCAAAGAACCATGCCACACTGATATTTGCCGGATATCCTTGCCAAGGCGTGTCTTGGGCAAGGCTGATTGGTTCAGCCAGGCATGGTTTGCCGCTCGTCCAGGAGTGCGAGAAGGAGAATAGTCAAGATGTTGACGCATACGCATAAAGAAAAAACTGCTGGATGGCTGCGTTTTTTTTGCTTTGCAGCAGTTTTTTTGGTTGTCCGTCTGCAGGCGGCGGCATGGTTCCTGAACGCGGCCGCAGCCAAGCAAGCGGCCCATGAGCACAACCGGCCGCTGCTGGTGGCAGTCACTAATGCAGATTGTGACAATTGTGTGTATGCTTGGAATAATGTCTTGAATACCAGTCAGTTTCTGAACTTTGCCGAGTCGGAACAGCTGGTGCTGCTGTATTATAATCTGGGAGTGTACGGTACAACAGCCGGAAATTATCTGTATAATACGTACAGCGGCGGTGCCTGGCCGCGCATTTACTCATATCCATATTTTCTGTTGTTCCACGTCCGGGCTGATGCCAACCTGCAGAATCATTCCCTGGACGCAAACAATGTCGCCGGGATCGCCGCCTGGGGCCACTCGTACACTGACAACGTGAAAGACTTGACTTGTGCCTGGCTGTGTGACAAGATTGCCGGGTGTTTCCCTAACAACTACTGGACGCAACTTTCCCCCCTGCCATCCGTTCCCTGCACTACTATTGAGCTGCCCCAAGGTGCAGATGATTTACCGACCAGCATCATCAATGGCCAGGAATCATTTTCCAATGCCGCCTGGGTGTGGAGACGGAACAGCGATCTGAATGGCTCTGAGCGCGAACGGTATTTCCTGTTTAACGGTCAGCCTGGACAGCGCTTTATTTTTTTCGGCACCGGGCTGCCTGCTGATGACAGCCGGGAGATTACCTGCGCAGTCTTTGCCAATCTTGCCGGGACGGTCTATCCTGCGGGTGAGGCGCTCAGAAGCCGGTACAGCGTCGGCTTCGATATCCTTGACCGGGGCTTCTATTACGATGTCATGCAGGAAGGTCAGTACCTGTTGCGGATCAGCCGGTCGGACAGCCAGGAAGCCACGGGATTATCATTTACACTGCGTGCCATGGCGACTGCTGCGCCGACTGACCACAACCAGGGCCATATTTACAACCCGCACTGGACCGGTTGCCATCCCGGAGAATGGACTATGGACCTGGCCAGCGTTCAGGCTTCCGGGCAGGCATACATAATGTTTTTCACCTCTCTCAGCTGGTGTCCATATTGCACCGGTTTGGAAAAAATGGCTCTGGAATCGGAGGAATTCAATACTGCGGTGTCGTCCTTTCCGCTGGTGGTCCTGGACAACCGCCGACGAGGAGAAATCACCGGTCCGAGTTTGCTTTATACTGAGAGCTATCAGACTGCGCACCAGCTCACTGATGCCGATGCAGAAATGAAACTGGCAGATAATTACGCCTGGCAGCAGCGGCTCTGCCTGCCGGGAGAGACCCGCATCACCTATCCGACTCTGCTGCTTTGCCGTCCTGACGGCAGCATCGTTGGCCGCACACCGTCGTATCTCGGCTGGCCGAAAGGGCAGCATTTCCCCGATATCGTGGCCGGGGATATCCGCGAACTGGCCAGCCTTGAGGCTGACATTTGGGAAGAGCTGGATAATCAGGTCAGCCAGACGGCCAGCCGCCTGGCTCTTGCAGCCGGCCAGACCCAGAGCCTGCCTGCGCTGATAGGCGGTACTATCGACGTCTGCGACTGGCGGGTTGTCGAATTCACCGGCCCAGGCGATTGGCGCTTCAGCTTTCAGGCATTGGAAAATGCTGCTTTTTCTGCCGATGCAAACATCGCCCTGGAGATATATGACTGCCTGGGACATGATAAATGGGATGGGAATCTGCTGGCCCGCGCAACCGGCAGCGGAGCAGAATTGCCGGTGCTGGAATACCGCGTCCGGGAACCCCGGGTTTGCCGCTTGAAGATAACCTGTTCAGGCCAGGAATTCTCAGAGCCGTACCAGCTGCTTGCGGACGGTCAGCAGGATTTCCCGCCTTATGATGTCTCGTTTGAGCAGGAAACCTTTCCGGCTTTGGCCAATGCCGGGCAGGCTCAAATAAGCTTGCACTGGCAGCAGCTGGAAGACAGCCAGGAACCGGCCAGGATAGTATTGCGGACGGCCCCGGGGACTTGGACCGACTTCACCGGTTCAGCGCAAGAAGTGACTATTGCTCCAGATGACCTAAGCCCGCTGATCGTGAATATACCTTTGCCGGCAGGGGCTCAGGAACCATACTATAACTGCCGGACTTTCACGGTTACTCTGGAGGAGACCGTGAATTGCCGCTGTGTCGGCCCGGCCACGGTCAGCGTGATGGTCTTCTCCCGGCCGGCATTCATGCATCCTGCAGAGCAGGGCACGCTGGCACTGACGATGCTGCAGGGATTGCCGTTGCAGGATTTGCAGCTGCCGCTGGCCAACGGATTGGGCGGCATCACTGCAGTGGAATTCCTGAGCGGCGAACTGCCGCCGGGGGTTGTGCTGGAACTATTGCATGAAGATACAGGCTATCCACAGCTCCGATTCTCCGGTACGCCGCAGCAACCCGGTACATACAACGCCACTCTGAGGGCCAGTGCCAACGGTTTCCAGGGCTCAATTCTGGAATTGACCTGTACAGTGGCGGCGATTGCCTCCGTCAATGCTTATTATGCCAATACCGACTTTGCCGGAGGACTGTATGCTGGCGATGCACTGCGCGGCAGTTTTCTCCTGCACCGGGGAGAGGCGGGCGCTCTCAGGGCTGAAGTTTCTTTCGGTGGTTATTCCGGACTCGAACTCACGGCCGGGCAGTGGTCTGCCGGGGCAGAGGGCAGACTGCTCGCCACATTGACTGGCGGTTCAATGCAGCAGTACTCCCTGCAGCTGAATCTGGCACCTGACGGCCGGGGCAGCGGCAGGCTCAGCAGTGCCGCCGGTGAAGTGAACCTCAGAACAGAATTTTCACCGCTGCCCTGGTCGGCAAATAATCCGGTCAGCCCTTATGCAGGCTATTTTACTGTCGCATTGACCTCACAACACTCGCGCTTCCAGGGCAGTGGCGAAATGCGCATTCAGATTGTGGAGGCCGAGGGCAGAGTGAACTTCGAGGGAACTGCGCCGGACGGGGCCGTTTTCAGCGGTCAAACGGCGCTGCTGCTGGAAAACGGTGCCGGAGTCTTCTCTATGTATGCACCGTTGAAAGCGGGTGAGTCCGGTCTGCCTGGACCGTTTATCGGTGGCAGGATTCAGGTCATTGGAGAGAGAAACCGCGCTTCTTACAGTGCCCCGGTAAACGACGCCGGTGATGGACTGGCACTGTATTGGTGCCCGGATGGGGAGGAAGCCAGCAGCCGCCTGGAAACCGTCGGCACGGTCTTTTTGACAACTCTGACTTTTTCGGAGCAGGTCGGTGCAGATGCACAAAATACCTCAGCCGTTTTTCAGCTGACTTTTACTGATTCGGAAGCTGATGGCTGTGGTGCCTTGCTTTTACCGCAGCTGCTGCCGCAAGAGGTCAATTTTTGGGAAGGCCCGGAAGGACAATTCGTATTTTCTCCGGCATTATGTCCGGATTTGTCTCTGAATCTTGCTTATGACCGGGACAGTGGCCTGGTGCATGGCAGTGCTACGCTCTTTACTGCCGCACTGAATCCGGTGCCGGTAATACTCAGCGGTATCCTGACCCCGATACCGGAGAGCTGTTGCGCAATTATGCCTCAGCCGGCCGGGCAGGGGCGTTTTTTCCTGAATAACGCCGAGGGGCAAAGCTGCTCCTTTGCTTTCAGCATCCAGGCCAGGTCCGCAGCTGAGCATCCCTACATCGCTCCACCAGTGCCGGAAGACTGCGGATTTGGCGCCGGAATATATGCTCCGCTGGCATTTCCGGCCGAGGTGGAGATCGATTCTGATGCTGAGTCAGCTGTGATAATCTGGCAGGAAAACGGCGGGCTGCTGGCCGGACAAACCCCCGCTGCCCGGCCCCTGATTGCCGCATTTCCGGGCCGGGGCAGATATTCCGCCGCTGCCGTCCAGGGAGGCTGCCGGTCAGCCATGGTCTCCATCAAGATGCTCGAACCAGGGAATATCAGCTTTATCCGCCGCGATAACCCTGGCGGGCAGGAGGTCTTTATCAGCAACTGGCAGGTCGGCTGGAATCTGCTGGCGATTCCGGACGGCCATTTCCCGCTGCAAGCCTCGGTCGCAGACCTGGTTCAGCAATGGTCTGTCTTTGCCCTGGACCAGCAGGCTAAAGCATTCGTGAGGGCGAAGAATTTCGACCCCGGCAAAGCGTATTGGCTCTTTGTCCCGGAATGGGAAAACCTGCAACAGGAAGTGACTTTGCCTGTTGCTGTGGACCGGCAGCCGCCTGTCGCCGGGTGGACCGGCTGGCGTTTCGGCTCTCTGCCATTATCCGTTCCGGAAGGTTATACCTGCAGTGCGCTGTGGTTATGGAGCGGCGCAGCCTATCAGTTGAGCGATAGTCTGCCGGAGTTGTCTGGAGCCTGGCAACTCTACCGGCCCTGAGCGGCCGGGAGCTTATTTCGAGGTGCGTCCGAACAGCACTGCTATGGTGCTGTTCCAAGGCAGCAAGCGGCCAACCGGCAGGCTGTCCCGCAGGCGCAATACGTCCTGTTGCGACAATCCGGCCCGGCGCAGCCGGTCGGCATAGCTGCCATTGCGCTCAGCAAACCAGTGCTGCAGCTGGGCTGCGCTGATAATCTGTTCGCGGTGGAAAGACAGCACTTCCATCTGCCAGGTCAAAGTGGTGTTCTGGCTGAGTTCCTCCAGCAGAGTATTTTCGTCCCAGGCCAAGTATGGGTCCTGGCTGTCGCAGTATATTTTCTCTTCTGCCGCCTGCAGCTGCCGGCGCCATTCATCCTGTTTCTCAGGCAGGAACTCGCTCAGGCGTTGGCCTCGGCGGGGGATATTCTCCAGCAGGCAGAGCCGTCCGGCAGAGGTCAGCAAAGCCGCCAGAATAGCCGCCAGGCCAGTGCGGTCTTGACTGGAGCAGAGGATATTGCGGCCGACAATGGCATCGAAGCGGACTGTATCCTGCTTCTGCGCCGCCAGCAGCACCGGCAGCTCCTGAGGCTCGCCGATGAGAATGGCGGGGCGGCGCAAGTCGGGCAAGTTCTGGGACTGTTCCCGCAGCAGCTGGGCCGCAGGCTGGCTTCTGACCAGGCTCCACAAACCGCCTTCAGGCGTCTGCCGCAGAGCCTCCCAGGTGAAGACAGCACTGTCGCCGGAGAGGTCCAGCACGAGCTCATGGCGCTGCAAGGCGACTTTGCCAAAGAGGTGCTCCCGGAGATTGCCGAGGATATTGCTTTGGGCTTCCACCGCCCGGGCCAGCCAGCGCTCTGAGTTTTTATCGGCCGGACTGAAGCTGAGGATTTCCGGCGGGGCGAGCTGCCCTTCTTTTTCCAGCAGTGCGGCCAATTGCAGTTCCCGGCGCTGGCGGATTGACTCGGCGAGTTTTTTCTCATAGCCGATTTCGCCCGGTTCATAGAAAATCTTCCCTTGCAGGGCGGTCGGCAGATATTGTTGCGCGACCCAGTGGTCCCGGTATGCATGCGGGTACTGATAGACGACGCCGTGTCCGAAGCCTTCCTTGTCGCGGCTGGCATCGCGCAAATGGTTCGGCACTTCGCCTTCCCGCTCCTCCCCTACCAGCTTCAGGGCATCGAAGAATCCCATTACCGAATTGGATTTCGGGGCGGTAGCGCAGTACAGGGCCGCATGGGCCAGGGGATAATGACCTTCGGGCAAGCCGATGCGGTCGAAAGACTCCGCCGCCGCGATCACGAAGGGCAGGGCCTGCGGATCTGCCTGCCCGATGTCTTCGCTGGCGAAGATGACCATGCGGCGGAAGATAAAGCGCGGGTCTTCGCCTGCATAGACCATCTTGGCCAGCCAGTAGAGAGTCGCATCCGGGTCGGAACCCCGCATCGATTTAATAAAAGCGCTGATGGTGTCAAAATGATAATCGCCTTCGCGGTCATAAAGCACCGCCCGGCGCTGGATGGATTCCTCCGCCACCTCCAGGGTGATCCGGATGCACCCGGCAGCATCGGGGGCGGTGGTCTCCACTGCCAGCTCAAGAGCATTCAGGGCTGCCCGGGCGTCACCATTGGCCACGCCGGCCAGATGCTCCAGAGCCGCCGGGGCAATCTCAGTCTGCAGCTGTCCGTAGCCGCGTTCAGGGTCCAGCAACGCCTGCCGGATGATGGCTTGGATATCGCTTTCCTGCAGCGGCTTGAGCTGGAAAATCCGGCTGCGGCTGACCAGGGCCCGGTTGACTGTGAAATAAGGGTTCTCAGTAGTCGCGCCAATCAGGATTACAGTTCCGTTTTCCACCCAGGGCAGCAAGGCATCCTGCTGGGCTTTATTCCAGCGGTGGACTTCGTCGATAAACAGGATGGTGCGCTGCTGGAATTCCCCCAGGCGGCGTTGCGCGGCCTGGGTGATCTCCCGCAAATCCGCAATCCCGGCCATGACCGCGTTGAGGGTCACAAAAAAACTGCTGGTGGTGTTGGCGATGACGCTGGCGAGGGTGGTCTTGCCGGTTCCGGGCGGACCGTAGAACAGCAGCGAGGAGAGCTGATCGGCCTGGATGGCCCGGCGCAGCAGCCGCCCTGGAGCCAGGATGTGCTCCTGCCCGATATATTCATCCAGGGTACGCGGGCGCATCCGGGCCGCCAGAGGCTGCTCGTCTTTGAGGAGCTTTTCGCGTGCATGGTCAAAGAGGCTGCGCATCGTGGCATTCAGAAATACAGACTGGCGCTCTGGCAGCCTGCCAGTCCTGATACTGTCTTACTCCATAGGGATGATGATAATGCTGCCTACGCGCAGCTGATTCGGGTTCTTCAGGGACGGATTGGCCTCCAGCAGGAGCCGGATATTGGCCGGGTCGCTGGAAGTATAGTATTTCTCGGCGATTTTGCTCAGGGTATCCCCGGCCACGACCTGATGGTTGCGGCTGGGCTTGACGACCTTGCCGGCCGGGGCGGGCGGAGCATTCGGCGAGGAGGACTGCCGTTGCGTCAGGAGCATTTCCCGAAGAGCGAAGTTCTCGCGGTCCAGGCGGCTGACCCATTGTTTCATCTGCTGGTTGTTCTCCTGCAGAAGCTTGACTTTCAAGGCCAAATCAGAATCGGCAGCGGTATTGAAGCGATCCTGCAGCTGCTGGTAGTACTTTTTCTCCGCGTGTTCCAGCAGGATGCGGACCTCGGGCAGGCGCGGATCGGTGCCCTCGCAGGTATCGATAAACTGCTGGTAGTGCCAGACAGCCAGGAGGTTGTCGCTGCCGCTTCCCTGGAATATCTGCCCCAGCTGATAATGGGCATCGGCAAGATTGCGGCCTCGCAGCAAGTCAGTGCGGCAGGCTTGAATCTTTGCCTCATTGTCCGCCAGAGCCGAGTATGTGCTGCCGCCACTGTCGCTTACCCTGGAACCGCAGCCGGCCAGCATAAACCAGAAAATGAACAGAACCGCGATTTTCCGCATTTGCCCGAATCCCATCTTGAGCTGCTTTGGTTGCATTTACCGTGGGAGTTAATATATTATCTGCCAGCTGAATTACTTGCCGCTATGGCAAAAAAATACCCTTGCACTGCAAAACTATAGTTAAAACCATGTCTTCACTGCATCGCGGCCTTATTGAATTGGTCTATGATGCCGGCAGTATCCGGCGCTGGAATGATCAGGTGAATCCTATGGATTTCACCGAACTGGACAAGCAGGCCCATAAAATGATCATCGCCTATGTGCTGGCGAAGGTCGAGGAGGATGTCAGTCCCGGCAGCGTCGATTGGGCGAAGCTGCTGGAAGGCGGTATCTTCGAGATGCTTCACCGCATCATTTTGACCGATATCAAACCGCCGGTCTTCCATAAGATGATGCAGGAGAAAGGCACTGAGCTTAATCAGTGGGTCTGCGAGCGCCTGCGGGAGGAGGCCGGGGCGGTCAAAGGCGGTTTCCAGGAACGCATGCGCAGGCATTTCTTTGAGTCTGACTATGCCCGCCGCGAGAAGCGCATCCTGAAAGGCGCGCATTATCTGGCTACCCAATGGGAATTCAACATCCTGTATCGGATGTGCCCGTTTATCCGGGGCATTGAACAGATCAAGCAGGAAATCGAAGACCAGATTGAGGACCATTTCGATTTGCTGGGGGTGCAGAAGATCGCCCTGGGGCGCAAGACTGCCGGTTTTGTGGACCTCTGCGGGCAGCTGCGCTTTCAGAAACGCTGGTCACAGTCACCGCGTATTCCTCCGACCTCGGTGCTGGGGCACATGCTGGTCGTCGCCATTCTGACTTATTTATCACTCTGTGAGGCGGAGGCCTGCGAGCAGCGCAAGGTCAATGGTTTTCTGGCGGCTTTGTTCCACGACCTCCCGGAAGTCCTGACCAGGGATATCACCTCTCCGATTAAGGGCGCCATTGAAGGCCTGGACGAGATTATCAAGGATTACGAGCGCATTCAAATGGAAGAAAAGCTCCTGCCCCTGCTGCCTGCAGCCTGGCATCAGGAATTGAGCTACTATACGGATGCTGAATTCACCAACCGCATCCGTTGCGAGAACCAGCCGGCTCAGCCAATATCGTTTGCCGATATGTGCTCGAAGTACAACGACGCCCGGTATTTCCCCATCGACGGCGAAGTCATCCGCTGCTGTGATCACCTGGCGGCTTTTGTTGAGGCCTCCATCTCCATCCGGCACGGCATCACTTCCCGGCATCTTCAGGAGGGCGTTGAGCGCCTTATGAATATTTACCAGAATAAAACCCTCGGAAGCATTAACTACGGCCTGGTGTTCCAGGCCTTTGCCCCGGATGGCAAACAAGAGTGAGCTTATGCGTATCAGCCACGACGTGCATGTCCATACCAACTTGTCCAGCTGCAGTCGCGATCCGGAACAGACGCCCACGAATATCCTGCAGAAAGCAGCCGATTTGGGGCTGCGCACGGTCGGATTTACCGACCATCTCTGGGTCAGCGATCTGCCCGGGGCCTCAAACTGGTACCGCCCCCAGGACGAAAACCACGTGCTGCAAATCCGCTCCCAGCTGCCGGCTGAACAGCATTCAGTGCGGGTGCTGATCGGCTGCGAGAGCGAATTCACCGGTACGGCCTGCGGCATCGATGCCGCGCGGGCAGAGTATTTCGATTTCGTACTCCTGCCCTGCACCCATTTCAACCTGCTGAATTTTGTCCGTCCGGAGCATATCGTTACTGCTTCCGAGCAAGGGGCGTTGCTGCTGGAGCGTCTGGACCAGGTGTTGGACTATGACTTCGTGACTGGCATTGCGCACCCGTTTGTGGCCGCCCACCAAGGGCATATCCATGATGAGATGTGCCGTTTCCTGCTGCAGTCTGACCAGCTTTCGCGCTGCCTGGATAAAGCCGCGGAGAAGCGCATCAGCCTGGAGATCACCAAAGGCTATTTTCCGCAGCTTTTCGGCAAAGAAGACGCGCAGTTCCACGATGAGTCCGTGATGCCCATTCTGGAAAAAGCCAGGCGCGCCGGTTGTCTGTTCCATTTTGCCTCTGATGCTCACGAGTTGCGCGACTTTGGCACAGTCTTGCAGATGCAGCCGCTGGCTGACCAGCTCTGCCTGCGGGAAGAGGATATCCACCCCTTGTTCCGGGACCCTGCCGCATGAATGGATGCGATGCACTCAGCCAGGCGTTCCTGCATTTCCCGCAGATCGGCCCCAAGCGCCGGCAGGAACTGCTTGCGGCCGGCCTGGTCTCCTGGCAGGACCTGCCCGAAGAGTGCCCGCCGCAACTGACCAGCTTGCGGTGCGCCTGGCCCGGCATCAACGCTGCCAGAAGAGAAAGTCTGCAGGCTTTGACGGAGCAGGACTGGCAGTACTTCGCCGCTCGTCTGGATGGCCGGGAACGCTGGCGGCTTCTGGCCAGCGCCTGGGAAGAGGCGGTTTTCCTGGATATAGAGACCTCCGGATTGAGCTGCCAGCCGGAGGTCACTGTAATATCATGCTGGGACGGGCAGGAGTTGCGCCTGTTCGTACGGAACGAGAATCTGGAGGAATTCCTCGACTATGCCGATGGCGTGCGGCTGTTCGTTACTTTCAACGGTGCCCAATTCGATCTGCCGGTGCTGAGGCAGGAATTCCACCTCCCGGAAATCTCTCCGGCCGCGCATTTGGACCTGCGCTGGATTTGCCGTCAGGCCGGTTACCAGCATGGCCTCAAGAGCATAGAACGCCAGCTTGCCATCCACCGTCCCGCTGACCTCCAGGAGACTGATGGCGCGGAAGCGGTCTATCTCTGGCAACGCTGGCGGCAGCAGTGCGCCGCTGCTGCCCGCCGGAAACTCCTGCGCTACTGCGCCGCCGATACTATCGCACTGCAGAAAGTCGCGGCCCTGTTGCTGCAGCAGTACGGCTTCCCTCAGCCGCTCCGGCGGTTGCCGCCGGATATCTGGGCGGGGTTGAATCAGCAGCTGCCGCCTCTGCCGGAAGACCCTGCCCAGGAATTCCGGGCCGCTCCTCCGTTGCCCCGGGAGTCCTTTCCCCATACCATCAACGATCTCGAGGATATTCAAGCCCGCCTGCAGCGCTTTCTGCAGCGCAAAAAATAACCCTCCTGTTTTGCCTGGCCGCCCTATTATGCGGATATTACAAATCAGCACTGCAGATACCGGCGGCGGCGCCGAAGGCACCGCTTGGGATTTGCAGCAATACTTTCTTGCCCAGGGACATGATGCCCTGCTGGCAGTCGGGCGGAAATTCCGGCCTCGGGCGGAAGTCCTCGAATTTCCGCGTCCTCCGGTGCCATTTTGGCCGGGGCGAATCCTGCAGGGATTGGGCAATGTCTGCCGGCGACTGGAACCGCACTGGCGTCCGGCCCGGCCCCTGTCCCGGATTCTTGAACGCCTTGCCCATCCGCAGCGTTTCCGGGAATGGCGGCAGGGCAGTGAGGAATTCCATTATCCTGGCACCCGGCTGCTGCTGGAAACGCTCTCGCCCGCGCCGGATATTATCCATGCTCATAATCTGCACGGGTATTATTTCGATCTGGAATACCTGCCTGAGCTCAGCCACAGAGTGCCTTTGGTCCTGAATCTGCATGATGCCTGGCTGCTGACCGGACATTGCGCCCAGCCTCTCGACTGTGAGCGCTGGCAGACTGGCTGCGGTGACTGCCCGCATCTTGATACTTATCCTTCCTGCAGACGGGACAACACCCGGGCCAACTGGCAACGTAAAGCCGAGCTCTACCGCCGCTCCCGGCTGTATGTCACTGCACCCTCGCAGTGGATGCTCGACTGCGCCCGCCAGTCCATGCTGAACGCCCGGGAGTACCGCCTGATTCCCAACAGCATCGACTGCCGGGTCTTCCGTCCCGGCGACCGCTTGCAGGCGCGGCAGGCGCTGGGCTTGCCACCGGAGGCCAAAATCGTGCTTTTCGCCGCGGCTGGCAACAGCGTTTTCAAAGATTCTGCCACTCTGGTCGGTGCCATCAACCGTGTCGCCGAGTTCTGTCCCGGGACGCTGTTTGTCTGCTTGGGACGGTCATTGCCCCGCCAGGAATGCGCCGGCCTTGAGCTCCGCTGCCTGCCCTTCGTCGCCTCACCGGCACGTCTGGCGGAATACTACCGGGCTGCAGATGTCTTCGTGCATCCTTCGCGAGCCGATTCTTTCGGCAAGACCATCACCGAAGCCATGGCCTGCGGCACACCTGTCGTGGCCAGCGCGGTCGGCGGTATCCCCGAGCAGGTCATCAACGGCCAGACCGGCCTGCTGGCACCAGTGCGGGACCCCGGCACCATGGCGGAACATATCCGCGCCATTTTGCAGGCTCCCGCTGAGCAGAGCCGCCAGATGTCTGCCGCCGCTGCCTGCCAGGGAGCCCGCTACGATCTCTCCAGGCAGGGTCAGGCGCTGCTGGCCTGGTATCAGGAAATCAAACGTGATTTTGCCGCTTCTGCCGTTCCCTGAAAATCATTATGCGTATTGCTGAAGTTGTTTTCAATCTTTCCCTGGACAAGGGCTTCGACTACCTGATTCCGGCGCATCTGTCCGCACAGTTGCAGGTCGGCAACCGGGTGCTGGCGCCGTTCCGTACCGGCACCCGTTCGGGTTATGTGATCCGGCTCAAGAATCATTCGTCCGTGCAGAAATTGAAGACCATTATCAGCCTGGAAGATGAAAAGCGGCAAATCCCGCCGGCACTGCTGACCCTGGCCGCCTGGATCAGCGATTATTATTGCTGCCCGCGGGAAAATGCCGTTTGGGCGATGCTGCCGGCGGTGGTCCGCAAAGGTGAGATGGCGCATAAGCAGATTTTCTACCTGACCTTGACCCCGAAAGCCGCGGCCTTCGATGCGCAATTCGAGGCTCTGAGCAAAAAACAGCAGGATGTGATCAGGATTCTGCATCGCGTGGGTGCCTTGCCGCTCAAGGAGCTCTTGGGTCTGGTCGAGGCCGGCGAACGCAGCATCAACAGGCTGTGTGCGGAAGGATGGTTGCTGAAAGAAAAGCGGGTGGTGGAACGCGACCCGTTCCGGGATACCATAATTCAGCCCGATCAGCCCAAAACCTTGAACCAGGAACAGGCGCACGCCCTGGACCAGATCAAGCTTTCCCTGGACCGTCAGGATGCCAGCACCTTCCTCCTTCACGGAGTGACCGCCAGCGGCAAAACCGAAGTATATCTGCAGGCGATCCAGCATTGCCTGGACTTGCAGCGCGAGGCCATCGTATTGGTCCCGGAAATCTCCCTGACTCCTCAGACTTGTGACCGCTTCCGCCAGCGTTACGGCAATCGGGTCAGTGTGCTGCACAGCGGCCTCAGCGACGGTGAACGCTTCGACGAATGGAATCGCATCAATGATGGCCGCAGCCAGATTGCGGTCGGGGCCCGTTCAGCGCTGTTCGCGCCGTTCCGGCAGCTTGGCCTGATCGTGGTGGATGAGGAACACGAAAACAGCTACAAGCAGGAGGACTCCCCCCGCTACAACGCCCGCGATGTCGCGGTGGTGCGCGGGAAACTTGAGAAAGCGACTGTCCTGATGGGCAGCGCCACTCCCTCGCTGGAGACGTATCACAACTGCCGCACCAACCGCTATAAACTGCTCACATTGCGGGAGCGTATCGCTGATCGTCCGCTGCCCGTGGTGGAATTGGTCGATATGAGTCAGGAGCGGGTGATGACCGGCCAGAGTTCCATCTTTTCCCGTCGCCTGAAAGATCAGATCAACGACCGTCTGCATTGCGGCGAACAGGTGATGTTGTTCCTGAATCGCCGCGGCTTTGCCAGCCAGATGCTTTGCAGCAAATGCGGCTATGCCGCGACCTGCACAAACTGCAGCGTGGCCTATACCTATCACCGCAAGGAAGCACAATTGCTCTGCCACCTCTGCGGGGCACAGATGCCAGCGCCCCAGAAATGCCCCGGCTGCAACGATCCCGAAATCCGCTATACCGGTTTCGGAACGGAGAAGATCGAGGCTGTGACCAGGGCCTTGTTCCCTACCGCCTTGGTCGCCCGCATGGATTCCGACACCATGACCAGCAAGGATTCGTACCGCAAGATTCTTGATGCCTTCCGCAGTCAGCGCATCAATATCCTGATCGGCACGCAGATGATTGCCAAGGGGCTGGATTTTCCCAACGTCACCCTGGTCGGGCTGCTGCAGGCTGACCAAGGCTTGAACCTTCCGGATTTCCGCAGTGGCGAACGGACTTTCCAGCTTATCACCCAGGTCGCCGGCCGGGCCGGCCGGGGCGAACAGCCCGGGCTGGTTGTGGTGCAGACCTATACGCCTTATCATTTTGCCCTGCAGGCAGCCTGCAAGCAGGATTATGTCGCTTTCTATGAAGCGGAAATTCCTGGCCGGGAGGCGCTGGATTTCCCGCCTTTCTCCCGGATGATCATGGTCCATTTCCGTGGCCGGGAGGAAAGCCAGGTGAGCGAAACCGCACTGGCTTTCGCAGAAAAACTGCAGCCTTTGCTGAAAGCAGATGTGCAGGCCATCGGGCCACTGCCGGCACCACTGTCCAAAATCAATACCTACTTCCGCTACCAGCTGCTGCTGCGCGGGCGTGATGTCCGGGCGATGAGCGCTGCACTGCGCTCACTGCTGCCGGTCTACAAGCACAGAAAGTGCGATATTTATCTTGATGTCGATCCCAGGTCGTTGCTATAATCAGAACAGGAATGCAGGAGCATAATCAGTTAATTATTCATAATCAACTGTACAGAGGAGCAGTAATGCGCAAATTGAGCGAAGTCAGAAAAGCCGTTCTTGCGGCCATCGACCAGCACCGCGAGCAGATCATCGCCATCGGCGAATACGTCTGGCGCAATCCCGAAGCAGGATACCGGGAGTTCAAGACTTCCCAAAAGGCGGCGGAAGTGCTGGAGTCCCTGGGACTCTCGGTGAAGAAGAAACTCGGCGTCACCGGATTGCGGGCCGACTTGGACAGCGGGCGCCCGGGGCCGGTGCTTGCTGTGCTGGGGGAGATGGACGCCTTGATCCTGCCTTCGCATCCCGAGTCTGACGAGAGTACCGGCGCAGTGCATGCCTGCGGCCATAACTGCCATATTACGGCCATGCTGGGTGCGGCTATCGGCTTGTGCCACAGCCGGGCCGCTGACGCGCTGTCCGGCAAGATTGCTTTTATCGCCAATCCGGCGGAGGAGTGCATCGAATTCGCATCCCGGCTGCAGCTGATGGCAAAGAAGAAGATTCTGGCCATTGGCGGTAAATGCGACCAGATTCTGCGCGGAGTCTTCCGCGATGTCGATATGGCTATCATGAATCACGTCGGCACGGGCGAGAATTACGGTGCCGCCGGGCATAATGGCTTTATAGTCAAAAACGTCATCTTCCACGGCAAGAGCTGTCATGCCGCCTGGCCGGCCCGCGGAGTCAATGCTCTGAATGCCGCAACTCTGGCCCAGAATGCCGTGGCGATGCTGCGCGAGACTTTTACCGACAGCTCCATCCGGGTGCACGGTATTATGACCAATGGCGGTGATGTGGTAAATATCATTCCTGACAATGTCCGCATGGAATATATGCTGCGGGCTGACAGCCTGGATAAAATCAAGCACCTCAGCCAGCTTTTTGACCAGGCTATGCTCGGTGCCGCCATGGCCTTGGGCGCCCAGGCCGAGATCATCACCACCCCGGGATATATGACCATGGAGAATGACGAGGCCCTGGGCGAGGTCTTCCGGGATGCCGTGCACCTGCTGCATCCGGAAGCAGTGGTCAATATCAACACCGGCTTTTCCACCGGCTCTACCGACATGGGCGACGTCAGCCATATCATGCCCGCCATCCACGCCAGTGTGCCCGGCACCGGCGGCACCGGACACGGCATCGATTACCACGTCGCTGATCCCGAGAAAGCATACATTGAGAATGCCAAAATTCTGGCTTTGATGGCTGTCGAGCTGCTCTACGGCAACGCTGACAAGGGGCGGGAAATCGCAGCCCGGCGCTGCGGATGCATCAGCCAGGAGCAATACCGGGCCGAAATTGCCGAGTTGTCTTATGTCAGCAAAAGTCCGGGCCTGTGAAGCCAGGAGGAGGATTTTTCCCCTCCAGTCTTGCAATAATCCTTGCTGAAGTTATATTAATTCGCAATATTCCAGGCCAGCATAGCTCAGGGGTAGAGCAGCTCATTCGTAATGAGCAGGTCGTGGGTTCGAATCCCATCGCTGGCTCCAGTTCAAGCCGCTTGACTTTAACGAGTTAGGCGGCTTTTTTGCTTTTAAGAAAATGTCGTGATATATTATCAGTAATTAGCCCCCGTCCAAAAAGCTGCATAGTGTTGTCGGACGGGTCGGACGGGTCAGACAGGTCGGACGGGTCAGACAGGTCGGACGGGTCAGACAGGTCGGACGGGTCGGACAGGTCGGACGGGTCGGACGGGTC
>JAAZIZ010000064.1 GCA_012800565.1 Lentisphaerota bacterium | reverse complement strand
GAGCCCTCCAGAGCCGAAACCACTTGCCATTCCCCAAAAAAAGAATTTTTAGATTAGCAAATCGAAAACTAGTGGAAAGTAAAGCTCTTTCCCCTAGGTCCCAACTTCAAGACGTCACCCATTCTTTGAGGGCTTCGGACTGTCTCTGATCGAAGCAATGTCCCTGGGAGTGCCCTGCGCCTGCTCCAATAACTCTTCGCTGGGCGAAATCGGTGCCGGAGCAGCCGCCCTTTTTCCGCCAGACGAACCGGAGAAGATTGCCGCCGCAATGCAGGAAATACTCTGCAACCCGGACTACTCCCGTGCCCTCGCAGAGGCAGGAAAACGCCGGGCCGCAGAATTCGACTGGCAGAAACACGCCGCCGCCATTATCAAGCTCGGCGAACGGATGCTTGCCCAGTCCAGACAGCCTTGAAAATATGTCTATGCTTAGGAATATGGTTCAGCGCTGATCCTGGTCTTCAGGGTATGCTGCTGACCCGGCGGGATGCAACGCGCGTCCGCCCGGATATTGCAACATTCCACACAGACCATAGTTTTGTATTCATCATCACCAAAATCAGGCATCCGCCGGGCTTTGTCAATCCAGGGATTCCAGACTACCGAGGAAGCGCTGTTCTCTCTTTCGAGCAGAATCTTTCGTCCATAGCCGGGGTCCAGGATGGTCACCGGAGCGCCATTGTCCATAAATACCGCATCCGTCTCGGCGGCGAAAGTGATATCGCCCTGCTGCTGGCGGTAAATCGGCACTTCTTTGTTCACGGCATCATGGTAGGTCAAGCCGTCAAAACCCTGAATGCGGATTTTGCTGATGTCAGAGATATTGTAGTAGGTGTGCAAAGCCTGATTTACGGTGAAAGGCACTGAACCGGTGTTGCTGGTGCACAGCGAGAGTTCCAGAGAACGCCCGACCCGAACTATAAATTCCAGCCGGAAAGCGTGGGGCCAGACCTCCGGAGCGGGCTGGTCGGCCAGGAAAGTAAAGCGTGCCTCGGTGCAATCGGGCGATACCGCCCGGCTGCCGCTCAGAGTCCAGAATTGATAACGCACATAACCGTGTGAGGTCGAGGCTCCTGCCGGCGGTGCCCCGAACCACGGCCAGCAGATGGGAATGCCGCCGCGCAAGGCTGAACCTTCCTTAAATACTGCTTCGCGGCTCATCCATAGCAGGTCACGACCGCCGCGCGGGACGTACGAAAGCAGATGGGCGCCCAACAGACAGATTTCAGCGCTGGCAGCAGCGTTGCAGATGCGTACCACCGGCAGGCCACCGGGGCCGTCGATGATGTCAAGTTGTCCGGGAATAATGTGTGGCAGGCAGGGCGTAGTGTCCATCGAATGACCTCTCAGTTGCGGCCTAAAAATTTGCTGATAGTGCTCAGGATGCTGTCTTTTGACAGCGACAGCCGTGCGCTCTTGGGAATCAGCTGGGTGGCCATTTCTGCCATTTTCGCCAGTTCCGGATGGGGACGGCACAGGGTGAGGTTGTTCTCCGCGGACATCAGCAGGCAGCCGCGCAGACCTCCGATTTTCATGATCATGGGCTGATAAGTTGCCTGATTCAGCCAACCTTCCTGGGTGTCGGCAATGCCGTCCAAATCCAGGAAGACCTGGCTGAGAGGAGCGGTCAGCGGCAGGGCGCAGAGAGCTGTTCTGGCGGCTTCGCCGCTGGCAACCAGCGCCAGGTCCGTGACGCCATTTTCACGCAGCAGCTGAATGCTGGTCAGGATGTCCTGTACCCGCATGGAGAACAGGCTGGGATTGAAAGCATGGAAAGTCGCCGTATTCTCGTCCCGGGGTGAACGTTCCAGCATGGCTGCGCTTTCACCAGAACCCAGCAATTCAATCACCAGGACATTGCATTTGCGCCCCAGGATGGTGTCCAGCAGTGCAGACTGCGTACCACCGCCGAAGAACACATTCTTTGACTGCTCCGCAAGCAGAATAAAAGTCGGGTAGTTGCGATTTGGCTCGGGATGGTTCAGCCAGACTGCGGAGATAATGTCACCGGTGTCGCGCCGGGAAATCAGCCAGCCATTGGCTTCAGCGTCACGCAGAGTCCATTTGGGCAGCGTGACTCTGACCGCGATATTCTG
>JAAZIZ010000063.1 GCA_012800565.1 Lentisphaerota bacterium | reverse complement strand
CGCCAGCCTGGAAGAACTGAAGCTTGACTACGAGGATTTTCTGCGTCAACGGGGTGCAGCACAGTGGCAGCGCGAGCACCCGCTACGGCAGGAACTGATCGATCGTCGATGCCAGACTGCCGACGAAGTGGCGGCCTGGGTGGTGGAGGCGGCTAAAAGAAGCGTGGGGCGTGGTCAAAGTTCTGAAATGTCCACCTCGTCCACAGTGTCCACTAAGTCCACAAAACCTTCCGACCTTTACCCCGGATTTTCCGCCAATGCTGTGCTTACCCTGCTGGCTGTGGCCTGCGCCCTGCTCGACCGTCAGGTGACTCGATTGGCCGCCGATTTTGCAACTGCCGGCGGCTTTACCGAACGCCTGTACCGGGTGCGAACCAACAACCGGAGAACCCAGCCATGACACCTCTGACGTTGCCTTTAATGCGGTGCTGCTAAATGACGGCTATAGTAAATATGGTACATTGGGCAGAGTGTTCAAGGAGAAACGCACATGAATACCGTACCTGCTTCCATTTCTGTTTTGCGTTGGGCCGCAGACAGAGCCGGGCGCTCTGATGACATATTAGAGCAACGTTTTTGCAAATGGCCGTTGTGGCTTACTGGTGAGGCGCAACCGACATTGAAGCAACTGGAGAACTTTGCCCAGTTTACACATACACCGATCGGTTATTTCTTTTTGCCTGAACCGCCGGAATTAAAGCTGCCAGTGACGGACTTCCGAACTGTGTGTGATGAAACCTTGGCGGAACCAAGCAGCGATCTGTTAGACATGATCTATCTTTGTCAGCAGCGGCAGGACTGGTTCCGCGACTATGCCCGCATGCATGGTCTGGAACGCCTTGACTTTGTCGGCAGCGCCAGCCTGAAAGACAAGCCTGAAAAGCTGGCCAAATCCATGCGACAGCGCTTAGGGTTCTCTATTGCCGAACGGGAAAGGCTCTCGACTTGGACTGAGGCGCTGCGCCATCTCATCGCCAAGGCGGAGGATGCCGGGGTGATGGTCATGGCCAGTTCGATTGTCGGCAGCAACAGCCACCGCAAATTAGATGTGGATGAGTTTCGCGGTTTCGCCTTGGCGGATGATCTGGCACCGCTGATTTTCCTCAACAGCGCCGATAGCAAGGCTGCCCAAATGTTTACCCTGGCTCATGAACTGGTTCACATCTGGTTAGGGGAAAGCGGAATTTCCGACCCCAAGGCGGGAAATATTCCGGAGCACAAAACAGAACGATGGTGTAACCGAGTGGCCGCCGAGCTGCTGATGCCGCTGGACGAACTACGCCATGAATATGACCCTGACTCTGAAGTGCTCGATGAAATACAGCGACTGGCCAGTCTGTTCAAAGTGAGCACCTTGGTAGCCTTGCGCCGTCTATTCGATGTGGGGTTTATCGGCGAAGCCACCCTATGGCAATGCTACCGGCAAGAAGTGCAACGAATCAAAGCTTTGGATCGGAATCGTGGCGGCGGCGGTGACTTTTATCGCACCTTGGGTGCACGTACCAGCAAACTTTTCGCCCGGGCGATTCTCTCCAGCACCCTGGAGGGGCAGACCTTGTTTCGAGATGCATTCCGCATGCTTGGAATACGCAACACGGCTACCTTTTACCAGGCAGCGCTCGATTTGGAGGTAATGCCATGACATACCTTCTCGATGCCAATGTATTTATCCAGGCAAAGAATCTCCATTATGGGCTGGACTTTTGCCCGGCGTTCTGGGATTGGATTCTTGCAAATAATCGTACTGGGCGGGTCTTTAGCATCGATAAGGTGGCTGATGAAATCAACGCTGGCGAGGATGCGCTTACTGAGTGGATGCAGAACAACGCCGATGGTCTTTTTCTGAAAACTGATAGGACAACTGCTGACCAATTCGGCAGGGTGAGTAGTTGGGTTATGAGCCAGAATTATGAACCGGCGGCAATCAACACCTTTTTGCAGATAGCAGATTATTACCTCATTGCTCATGCCTTAGCGGGCAATCATGTGGTAGTGACCCATGAGGTGCCTGCCAACTCTGCCAAACGAATCAAAATCCCCAATGTCTGTATCGGCCTTGAGCTGCGTTTCATGACGCCGTACGAGATGTTACGACGGGAAAGGGCTAAATTTGTTTTGGGAGCCACATCATGAAACTCACCTCTGAAGCTGCCTTTGAAACTGCCATTGAGGCAGTGTTGCTGAGTGACGGCTACAGCAAATTGGCTTCTGATGCCTTTGAAGTTGAGCGGGCAATCTTTCCTGATGAGGCGTTGGCTTTCATCCGCGAGACTCAAGGCAATACCTGGGAGAAACTCGAGGCGCTGCATGGCGCGGAGACTGGTGAGCGGGTATTGCAGGCGCTTGTAAAGTGGCTGGACACCCACGGTACGTTGACCACCCTGCGCCATGGCTTCAAGTGCTTCGGAAAAACCCTGCGCATCGCTTTTTTTCGCCCGGCCCACGGCCTCAATCCGGAACTTGAGGCGCGCTATTGCGCTAATCGCCTGGGCATTACACGGCAGCTCTACTACAGCAGCAAAAACAAGAAATCACTGGATGTAGTTCTGAGCGTCAACGGTATTCCGGTAGTGACGCTGGAGCTGAAGAATCCCCTTTCCGGGCAGACGGCAGCCAACGCTATCCACCAATACCGCTATGACCGCGATCCGCGTGAGCCGATCTTCATTTTTACCAAGCGCAGCCTGGTGCATTTTGCTGTAGATACAGAAGAGGTGCACATGACTACGCGCCTGGCTGGAACCGGTACCCATTTTTTGCCCCTTAACAAGGGCTGGAACGGTGGTGCGGGCAATCCGCCGGATAAGGCAGGCCGCAACTATAAGACCGCCTATCTCTGGGAAGAAGTGTTGCAGCGAGACAGTCTGCTCGACCTGCTGGCGCGTTTTCTCCATTTGAATATTTATGAGAAAGTCGGCGACGATGGGAAGAAAATACGCAAGGAGACAATGATTTTCCCGCGTTACCACCAGTTGCAGGCCGTGCGACAGATGGTGGCAGCAGCAGCCAGCGAGGGCGTCGGACATAATTATTTAGTAGAGCACTCGGCGGGCAGCGGCAAAAGCAACACCATTGGCTGGCTGGCGCATCGGCTCTCTTCGCTGCATAATGAT
>JAAZIZ010000062.1 GCA_012800565.1 Lentisphaerota bacterium | reverse complement strand
TGCTGACCCAGGGGCTATTCAACACCCTGGGGCGTCTGGCGGCACGGCGGCATATCGTGGTTTCGCAGGGCATCATGGGAAGTATGCGGGAGGATATGCACCGCAAGGTCATGGAGCTGTCGATGTCCTACCACCAGGCGATGAGTCCGGGCCGTCTGCTGTCCCGGATTCTGTCGGATGTGGAGTCCGCCAATGTGGAGATGCTGGCACTGTTCATCAGCGGCACCCACTGTGTGACTATGATGCTGGTCGGATTCAGCATCCTGGCCACGGTGCAATGGCGCCTGGCCCTGTTTGTGGCCATAGTCATGCCGATTTACACCTGGATGTTCAAGGTCAAACGGCCGGAAATCCGCTATCTGAATCAGGAACTGCGCCACACCAACGCCTGTCTGTACGGCCTGGTCTCCCAGAAGCTTGACGCCATCAAGGCCATCCAGTCCTACGGCCGGGAACCGGGGGAGGAACTGGCTTTCCACCGCCTGGTCTCATGTTTTTTCCGGGACGCGCTGAAAATCCAGTGGCTCAGCACTTCCCTGAATAGCAAGGCCCAACTGCTGAGCCACTGCTGCAACTGTGCGATTTTTCTCTATGGCGGCAAGATGGTACTGGACGGCGATATGAGCCTGGGGCGGATGATCTTCGTGCATTCCACCACCATCACCTTATTCCAGCCGGTGCTGGAATTCACCCAGCTGGGCTTCGTGCTGCAGCGTCTGCGCATCTCACTGCTGCGCATCGCCGGAGTGCTGGACAAGGAGCCGGAGATCACCGAAGACCCGAATTCACTGCTCTTTCCCCGGCCCATCCAGCAGGGCATTGAGGTGCGCAATCTGACTTTCACCTATCCGGCCCTGAAGTTCAACCGCGAGGCTGAAGGAGAAGACGACACACCGCCCCTGCCGCCCGAGCCGGTACTTAAAGACGTCTCCTTCGTGGTCCCGGCCGGAACCTGGCTCTGCATCATGGGGGCCAGCGGCAGCGGCAAGACCACCCTGCTGCACAACCTGTCCCGGCTGTATGAGCCGGACAAGGGGGAAATCCTGGTGGACGGGATCAATTTAAGCCTGTTCAATCTGCAGTCGCTGCGCCGTGCGGTCGGGGTAGTCCCCCAGGAAGCGCAGATTTTCAGCGGCACCATGAAAGAGAATATCAGCTACGGTTTTCCGGATGCCAGCAACGAGCAGATCATGGAGGCGGCCAAAGCAGCGCAGATGCATGATTTCATCCTGGAGATGAAGGTTCAGTACGAGACCATCGTGGGCCAGAAAGGCACCAGCCTGTCCGGCGGCCAGCGGCAGCGTCTGTCGCTGGCCCGGGCACTGCTGACCAATCCCGAGCTGTTGATTCTGGACGACTGCACCTCGGCTCTGGATGCCAATACGGAACAGAAAATCCAGGAGACCCTGGCCAAAATCCTGCGCGGCAAGACTGCGATTATGGTCTCCCAGCGCGTATCCATGGCCATGCGCTGCCATAAGATTCTGGTGCTGGAGGACGGCAGGGTCAAAGAATCCGGCACCCATAAGGAGCTGCTGGCTCTGCAAGGCTTCTACGCCAAATTGCACAGCCAGCAGACAGAATAAAATAACCCGCAGCGGCCGCGCCGCCCCTGGGTGGGTCGGGCGTGATATACTCAGGGCAACGCCTGACCCCGAGAGCGAAAGTCCTCCGGGGACAAGGCTGCGGAAGCAAGCTTCCGCAGGGGAAAGCGGCAGCAAGCTGCCGCACTCCAAATGCCCTTACGCCATATTTATGTCGCTTTGCGAGAAATTGGGCTGCGACGGTGACTGGAT
>JAAZIZ010000061.1 GCA_012800565.1 Lentisphaerota bacterium | reverse complement strand
TCCCATTGTCCCATTATCCCATTGTCCCATCCATACGTCTCATACGTCCCATACCATCCCCCGCGCCGGAGGCGCAGCACCTGGGGCGTGGCGTGATATACCAGGGCAAGCGGCCCGCATGGACGCGCCGCCCTGGGTACGAGGCCTCACCAACCACCCAAGCCCTGTTAAGGGCGCGACATAAGCCTGAACTACAACGCCTCCTTAAGAATTACAAGTATTCATCATAAGATTTCGCATATTACCTCTTTTTTATGCGCTGCCTGGCAAAGTATGTTGCCCGTCTGAACACCTCTCCGGGAAAAGATTTTTCTGCAGAAATAGATGGCTGCGGGAACTTTTAGTTGCCGGCAGCATTCTAAATGAAAAAACGCGAAACAATTATCAATTTCCTGGTCTGGGTTGAGATTTATCTTGAGAGTTGAGGTCTAATGCGTACAAAAAACAGTTTAGTGCTGGTCGTTGCGGGGTTGGTTGTAATAATTTTTCTGGCGCTGCTGTTAACCCGGCCTGGCGACGGGGAGCCAGACAACAGTCGTTCCACCTCCCCGCCCCTGCCTCAGTTTGATCGTCAGGGGCGCCAAACCATTGTGACCGACAAAAGCATCTATAAGCGTGCGAATCACACGCGGCGCTTGCTGGCGCGCTCGAACCCCGAGTCCCGCAGCCAGTTGCAACGGCTGATTCAGCTGCTGCAGTCAGGCGATGAAATGAATATCGTCGATGCGATGATCGATGCCCAGGAACTGGATTCCGAGTACCTGATCGATTTTGTCAAAGCGGCAATGAAAACCCAGGACCCGGATCAGCGTGAAGAAGCTCTGCGGATGCTGGTAGGGGTAGTCAACCCCCGCGTTCTGGAAGTGGTCCGGGAAGCGGTGCATGATGCTAATCCGGAATTGCGTCTGGCGGCTTTGGAGGCCTTGCAGTATGTCGGTACCGGCTATCAGGAAGTCAGCTTCGGCCGCGACTCCGGCGGCAGCACCGCAGCCGGCGGAACGGAAAGCACTGCAGACACCCCGACCGGCAGCGTCACCACTGACACAACCATCCCTGGGGACAGCCCAGCTGGCAGCGAAGCGGAGGTTACAACGGACGATAAGCCGGACAGTGGTGAAACTGCAGACGAGGCTGAGGAGGAAGCACAACCAGAGTTTGATTACAGTACTCTTTCCGCCTACGATATCAGTTCCATTCTATCAATCCTGGCCGCTGCTTTTGAGGATACAGATGTACAAATCCGCAGTGCTGCTCTGCAAGCGATACTGCATCTTAGTCTTGATGTGCAAGTGCAGGCTTTTGCTCTGGCGCAAAAGTCGAGTTATGATGACGTCCGGGGCGGAGTACTGTTTATGACTGCCACCTCTGCCAATTATGACACCCTGATGCTGGCTTTCCAGGCGCTGGATGACAGCAATGAGTATATCCGCCAAGCGGCCAAAGCGAACCTGCAACATTATCTGAATGCGGTGGACCAGGATTTCAATTCCACGGCGGAGGCCCTGGCCTGGTGGCAGCAGAATTATCATCTCTTTGATGATGATTTGTTTATCAATAACTTGGACAACATCAACATTGATGATTTCATCAAACCGAATGCCGGCACTGAAAACGGCACCCCTGCTGCGCCTTAGAAGTGCTTGTGCTGACCCAGTACCCAGGGCGGCGCGTCCCTGCGGGCCGCTTGCCCTACCCTGGTATATCACGCCCCGTTGGGGCTTTGTCGTGCTCCAGTCCGCGCCTCCGACAGGCACAATTGGCAGCAGAAATAAGGCGAAAAAGTTTTCTGTCCCCCGTCGCAACCAAATTTCTCGCAAAGCAACATAAACAGGGCGTAGGGGCATTTGGAGATGATGCGGGAGCTTGCTCCCGCAGCCTTGTTCCCGGAGGACTTTCGCTTTCGGCGTCCTGCCCTGGTATATCACGCCCCGTTGGGGCTTTTAGCTGCTTTGCGGCTTAAGTCAAATCTCTCTTTCCATCACAAGATTTCGCACATTACCTAAAGAAGTCACGCCATGCTGAAAACACTTTTTGTCTTGTTGTTGAGCATAATCTGTGTGTCCTGTGAGCAAAAATCAACTGAGGAAATGCCTGCTTCTGCTGCAACTGCGCCTGGCCCGGAGATGACTGCTCCGCCTCAGCCTGCGGCTCCCAGCCAGCCTCCGCTGGTCATTAAGGAGGGACAGCTGATCGAGGTTGGCGAAATATACACGAATGCTTTGCTGAGCTATACGTTTACCATCAGCAATACCAGTGATGCAGACTTGCAGCTGGATATGGTATCTGGTACCTGCAATTGCATTATCATAGAAAACAACCTGTCTGATTATGTCCTGCCAGCAGGTCAGGAAGTCACCTTTGGCTTGAAGCTCAATGCCGCAAAAATTCCAGTCGGGGATTTTGTGCGTGATGCCTTGGTAGAAGTCAAAGATTATCTCCCGGTGAAAATCGTGCTGCAAGGCAATGTCAAGCCGTTGCTGCTTGTGCCACCGCCGCCGCAGGTAAATTTCGGGCTGCTCAAAGACTGTGGAGAAAAATGGTCCCGGACGGTGGCTATTGAACTGCAGCCTGAGGTACCGGGAGGGTTGGACATCCCGACCGAACTGTCTCACCCCTTGTTTACTGTAAAATCTCAGAAGCTCAGCGACCGCAAGACTGAAATTACTGTGGAACCCAAGGGCGACCTGCCCTACACGCAGGAGTTCATTCAGAAAATTTCCGTTCCCGTCCTGCAGCCGGCCGGTTGTCCCAAGGTCGAACTAATCGTCTCCGGTCAGGTTGGCGGGAAGATTTTCTTTATGCCTCAGGCTTATAATTTCACACCTAAAACGCTGGCTGAATCTTCCCAGCATACCGTGTCGTTTTATCTCGGGGAAGTAAAATTGCCGGATGGAAGTATTTTCGACGCCTCGGCCAGCAGCAATAAGAAGAATAGGTTTGCCCGGGTACGTCGTTCGCGGATTGCGGCACCGGCGGTGCCGGTCAATTACAATCTCAAGGAGACGCTCGACTGGGATTCGTTCTTCGCTAATTTGGAGGTCGATGTCCCCCGCGGAGTACAGCTGGAAAAAATCAAGCATGAATCGGGGGTAGAGCTTAAAGTTACAATCAGTTCCACCGTTTTTGCCCGTGCCCGCAAGATACTGCAAATCCGCCCCCGGCGAGGCACCCAATACTTCAACAACCTGTTATTGACTGCCTTGAAAGTCCAGGATGATGACGATGAGCAGGACACTGATAACGAGGAACAAGCACAAGACTGAGTCAGAATTTAGTCCGCGTAGCGCGGATTGCTGCCCTGGCTCTGCAGTGGATAAAATTATATCATGATTTTTCGTCTGGCTCTGATTATTTGCCTTATGTCCTGGCCATTGCTGGCGCGACCTTGGCTGGCTCTGTTCGGCTCGGAGAACTGTGATGAATGTGCGCAATTGAAGACCATGTGGTCTGAGGCCAGAACTGCCGCTGCGGACCCGGTGATTATATATATATGTATTGACAAGACCGAGAATTATCTGTTCCTGAAGCAGGTTGAGGAAACTCTGGGCATAGAGCGCCCCAGCACTTCTTTCCCGATACTGCTGCTCGGCGACCGGATGGTTGCAGGAATGGATGGATTCCTGGAGGCGGCCCCGGATTTGGACGCGCTGCTGGCACGGCCGTTGTCCCAGAAATTGTTCGAACCGCTGCATGCGCTGGCTAAGGAGGCAAAGCAGCCAGTAGTATCTTGGGATGCACTGCCTGCGGCAGTGTCAACGATTGAACCGACAGCAGGCGACGCCACCACCACGCCTCAGTTGCTGTATTTTCTGGCCAAGGGTTGCCAGAAGTGCTCCCGGCAACTGCGGGAGCTGCTGCTGCTGCGCCAAACCCTGCCGCAACTGCAGGTTGATTGTTATGATATTGCCACTCCCCAAGGACAGATCATGCTTCATAGAGCCATGAAGCAGTTGTCCATTCCAGACACCGATGAGAATCTCGCGCCAATGGTGGTCTGGCCGGATGGCTTTATCACTGGCCGACTGGCCCGGGCAGAAGAGTTGCAGAGCGTTCTCGCCAGCTCTTCGGGACAGCCTTTCTGGCGTCAGGAGATCAGCAAGGCGGAACTGGCGCAATGGCAGGCAGCCCAGAGCAGTTTTGTGGGTACGATAACCATCTGGATGATCGCCCTGGCCGGGTTGTTTGACGGCCTCAATCCCTGCGCTTTCGCGACTTCAGTTTTCCTGATTGGTTATCTGCTGTATCTTAAACGCCGCCCCAGAGATATCATGGTAATCGGAGGCAGTTTCTGCTTTGGGGTGTTTTTCACTTATGTGCTCTTCGGGCTGGGATTGTCTTTTATCATCGATTTTTTCAATCAATTCTTCTGGCTGAAAGCCGTCATCTATCTGACTCTGGGAATTATCGGGCTGCTGCTCGCCGGCTTGCATTTCCGCGATGCCTTGAGGTACCGGCGCAGCGGGCGTGCCTCTGATATGGATATGGGCCTGTCAAAAAATACTCACCGCCGTATCCATGCCCGGATCAGAAAACTCACCATCAGCAAATCCTGGCTGATGGTGCCAGCCGCCCTGATACTGGGCACCATGGTGTCCTCAATGGAACTGGCCTGCACCGGACAGGTATATCTGCCAATATTGGCAGCCATTAACTCCGCCGGGCTTAATCTGCGCGCGTTCTCTCTGTTGCTGCTCTATAATGTCTTTTTCATCCTGCCACTGCTGGTGGTTTCACTGTTGGCTGCCACCGGTGTCGGTGCCAAATCCCTGTCTAACTGGGCCAGAGACCACGTCTTTGCCACCAAGGTTATTATGTCGCTCACCTTTTTGGGCATCGCCGGCCTGATGTTCTATTTTGTGGCCCAGGACTGGCCCCAGCAGGCAGAACAGGTGCTCGACTGCCTGGCCGCACACGAGGCACCGGCAACTGCAGCCCGGTAACGTCCAAGTGATTGTTTTTTGTGCTTCGGGCATTAAATTACTAAGATATCGTTTAGCGGTATTATGTTTGCAATTGCAAAAACAGGAGAACAGAATGAGACTGACATCCAGCTGGATAAGCATTTTGGCTTTGGCAGCTGTTTTGCTGCCATTATATCTTTCCGGTGCCAGTGTCAGTGATATCAACTCTGCTCTGGACCTGTCCGGCAATATCAGCTGCAGCAGCGGCGGCAGCGGATGGAGTAAAAAAAAGGCTCCCTTTACAGTTGAGGATGTCAAAGGCATTTCGGCCTGGGGCAATTACTATCTGGTTGCTTCAGCCCCCGGTAAAGCCGAGCCGCAAAAATCTTACTCTTTCAGCATTCAGGTCAAGGGCGCGGGTACGGTTTTTCTGCGCTATAAGGTCTCGCTGGATAGTGGCAATGATTCCGAGCTCTGCGCCTACGAAGGCAGCTATGATTACGGATACCTCTGGGGTGATTCCGATTATTGGTGCAAGGGCGATTATACCGCTTATGACTGGTGGCTGGAAGATGGTTTCGATGTCGGCACCGAAACCTATACCCACACCATAACTTTTGCGCTTTTAGGCCCTCTCGGCGGCGAGTGGTACGAAGCCCCGGAGCTGGACAAGGAGTGGGGGGAGTTCCTCAGCAAAAAAGCCTGGCTTGACGATTTGAGCTTTACGCCTGATCCGGATGTCTCGCTGGTGCACTTCTATCCCGATGTCCGGGAACCAGGTGAGGATAGCTTTGTCGGGTCGCTGGAAGTGGAACTTGAGACTCCATATGAGAATGTGATCCTGCGCTATACCACCGACGGGAGCACCCCCAGCAGTGCTTCGCCGATATATCGTGAGCCTTTCACCATCACCGAGACCACCACCGTGCAAGTGATGGCTTTCGAAGGCTCGGCCCAGACTGACGGAAAAGTCTATTCCGCGACTTATTACGCCCGGGCCGCCATGCCGAAAATAACCGCCAACAAGCAGGTTTTTGCCGACAACGTAACCTTGAACTTCGCCAGCGACACTGAGGGCGCTACTTTTTTCTACGCTTTTGGCGGTGTCAACCCCAGCCATACCGGCCCAGACCCGAGCGGCGGCACAACTTTCAAAGGCAGCAGCGTCACCCTGCAGCAAAGCCTGACCGTCAAAGTCTTAGCTTGGCGTGCCGATCTGCTGGACAGCGAGGTGGCCGAACAGGAGTTTATAATCCACTTGTCCAACCCGGTGGTATCCTGCCAGCTGGATAACTGCAGCAATGACCTGAGCCGTCCTTTCTTTTCAGAACAGGCGGTAGTGTCCGCCACCCATAATCTCGAAGCTGCAGTGCTTTATTACCGCCTGAATGGAGGCGCCTGGCAGAACTATGGTGCGCCTCTTACCTTGACTGCTACCACCCTGGTTGAATTCCAGGCTCAAAGGCCGGGAGTGACCTCCAGCAATATCGTGGCAGTACAGTTCATCAAGCCGGACCAGGAATTCGCACTGCCGCAGTTCGCACCTGGCTGGAACTTGCTGTCATTGCCGGGGCAGGTCTCGCAGCAGACTGCCAATCAGCTGATTGAGCAATGGCACCCCCTGGTCTATGACCGGGCCAAGCGGACTTATCATCAGGCCGGCAGACTGGATGGTGGCCAGGCATTCTGGGTCTTCTCGAATCCGAATCAGCCGCTGCTCAACAATGGCAGCATTTTTCTGCATCCGCTCCCCAGCATCCAACTGCTGCCGGGATACAGCCTGCTGGGCCATCCCGGCAGCAATGGGGCGGCGCTGGCTGTCCCTGGAGCCTGGGGCTGGGCCGGTGACCGCTATCTGCCTAAAGAAACACTGGAGCAGGGACAAGGTGCCTGGAAACATTCAGCTGCTGGAGAAATATTGCCCTGATATTTATTTTATTATATGAGGCTAAAAGGATCGCCTGATGAAAAAAACACTGTTGTTGCTTCTATCTCTTTGCGGCTGGATTGTATCAGCGGCGTCTTCCACCCCACCGCAGACTATCATCAATGCTCTGGATATCAGTGCTGCAGACCAGCTGGTTATGACCGGTTTTACCACCACTACGTATCAGTTCGTGTACGGACAAACGCCAGAGGGGCTGTTTGATTGGAGTGCCCGGGAAGATATCATTCCTGCGCCTTGGCTTGTGTATGACGGGCAAAATGCGGCCTATGGCAGCGGCCATTTGGCTTTCAACCGCGCCAACGGTGAAACCAGCGGGACAGTTCCTTTTCTGACTCCAATCTCGTTCGTCGACGGTCAGCCAGTCTACGACGGCACCTGTCTGATGACCCCGGAATACAACTTTACAGACAATGCCGAATACTTGACAGCCTATTCATTGTCTTTTCAGATCAGAGGGGCCGGGACGCTGAGCTTCCTGGCAAAATTGTCCCTGGACCCGGAAAATCTGGTGGATTTTAACACCTTGCTACCGCCGGACCATCTGGTTCATCTCTTCGACAGCCATACTGCCCGGATGATTGTCCTGCTGGATGGAGAAGAAATTATACCGACCCTGGAATCAGAGTCCGGATATGTCGAGACCGGTTTTGAATGGAACAATCTAATTGATGAAGAGACTAACAAACGTCCGATTGAAATCGGTGCCGACTGGGGCCTCTATTCCCTTGAGATGGGTGCCGACAGATATAACCATAAGGTGGAAATACTGGTGCTGCTGCCCGGGAATAGTCTTTGGCCGGAACCGAAAAAGGACCTGACCACTGCCGCTGGGGTGCGGGCAGTTTACGGTTCTCCTACTGACAACACGGAGCAAGATACGGATTTCAGTCCCTGTTTTTACCGGGTCTGGTTCGACGACTTTCGCTGGCTGAGCTACGAAGATGAACATCTCACCTCCCTGGCCTTGGTAACCATCACTCCGGACGCCGCAAGCGATGGCGGAGTTTTTCAGAATATCAATGGCGAGTCGCATTACACTTATACTTTCCCTCAGGCCAGCAACCGGATTTTCCTGAGCAGTGATTATGACAATATCGTGTTTATGTACACTCTGGATGGCTCCGAGCCCACAGTCGATTCCAATGGCAACCGCAACGATTCTACTTTCCTGTATGATGATGTGCTCTGGGATACGGATGATGGCACAAGGACACGCTATATTCTCCGTGCCAACGATGAGGCCGGTATAGATATCAGCGCTCCCAGCATTCTGAAAGTAAAGGCCTACGAAAAAATCGGCGAGGCGACCTATATTCCTACCGATGGGCTGACTTATCCGAAAAAGAACCTCGCCGGATTTGCGACCGTATACCATTACGTGCCCCGCGTCCCCACACCGGAAATGCAGCTGCTCCCTGCCCCCCCCACGCCCCTGCGTCCGGAAGGGACCCTGCGGATCACCAGTACTGCCCCGTCACCGGTAACCTTTTACTATACCTTGGACGGCTCAATGCCCACCTGGCAGAGCAATGGGCTGCCCAGCGGCACTACTGCCCGGGTTGAGGCCATCGAGCAGGTCCTTGAGCAGGGCAACATCCAGCAGGCCGATCTGCCAGTCACGGCCGCCGGCACGGTGCGCTGCATTGCAGTCAAGGCGGGCTGGAGCAACAGCGAACCAGCCAGCCTGACTTTGGAACAGGCCACCGCACCGGTAATCGATCTGGCCCAAGGCCGTATTTATTGCCAGGACGGAGAGACGATATTTACTCAGGCAGAAAACGGCGAGCGCCAGCAGTGGGCTTCTGGCGATGCTTTGCCCGTATTCCCTGGCTATTTTCTGTGCCAGACGACTGCACCGGACAAGCTCAACAGCGAATGCGTGACGGTGATGAATTTTCCGGCCCTGCAGCAAGGCTGGAATCTGCTTGTCCTGCCGGGCCATCCAGGGCAGCTGCAGATTCCCCCGAATACCATCGCTGCCTGTTTCGCTTACGATGCCGCGAGCAAGACATATACCCGCTGTACGCAATTCGTGCCCGGGCAGCCATGCTGGGTCTTCGCACTGCAGGATACCGCATCTTTCCCGCTGGTGCTCAGCGCGCCACTCGAACAGCTGACCTTGACTGATAAATGGAATTTTGCCGGCGGACTCAGAAATGCATCTCTGCCGGCCGGTGTGTTTGCCTGGGGCTGGAAGGATAACCGTTTTCAATTCAGCCACTCCATGTCGCCTTGGGAGGGATTCTGGCTGTTCCCGCCCCAGACCATCACCATCACCAGCGATTATGTGTTCGAATAACCCAGGCCGCAGAGCGTGTCGGCAAACAATCATAGCTGACCGCAAAGCTATCAGTCCTGACCGTATCCCGCCTCATGAAACGCCAGGGCACCACTGAGGCGGGAATTTTTTATGTCTCACGCAATTCATAACGGTGCGCAAACAATTTCAC
>JAAZIZ010000060.1 GCA_012800565.1 Lentisphaerota bacterium | reverse complement strand
TGGCTTGTCCGGGATAAGCAGCGCCTGGCTGTGCGGACGGCTGGCGCACAATGCGCACAGCTCCCCCCAGGACGGCGGAAAGTTACGGCTGCCGGATACCCGCAGGAGCAGCAACGGACAGGCCTGGCGGCTGCGTTGCAAATCTTCAAGCAGGTCTGTTTGCCCGGCTTGACGGGCGAAATCGGCGTTGATGACAAAGCCGGCGAATTCAGCCTCGCCGCCGGCGGACCAGATTTCGGCTGCGCTGCGCTGGTCCTGGGGCTGTCCGGTCAGGGGTAATCCTTTGATGCGTTGCCTTTTTTCCAGTTCCTGCAGGAAGTCGGTGCCAGTCAGAAAAGGCTCAGCCAGAACCAGGGCTCGGCAAGGGTACTCGACGGCAGTCGCCGCTGCAGTCAGTGCTCCGGCCCGGGCACCGAAGAGAGCGATGCCGGCCTGCGGGCATTGCTGCTGCAGGAAAGCGGCGGCGGTGCTGAATTCCTGCTGCCAGTCCAGCCAGGTGACCTCGGCCGGGCGGCCGCTGCTGTCGCCGCTGCCGCTGAAATCGCATTTCAGAGCGGCGATATTATGTTGGGCCAGGGTGCGTGCCAAGCGGGTCAGCATCCTGGCGGCGCAGCGTTTTTCTTCGCCGAAAGGCTCAGCGATAAGCAATGCGAGGGTAGCGGTCCGCTGCGCCGGCAGGAACAGGCTGCAGTAGAGCTGTCGCGTTCCGCAGGGGATAAAGCCGCGTTGTTCAGTTATGGTCACTTCTGGCATCAGGATTGCGCTGGGAGCCGGCGGTTGTTGAGGTGATAATTTGCAGCAGTCTTTTTTTCCGGTTGAACCAGGCCAGGAACATGGCAAAGAGAGCCACTATAGTTAAGATAACGCAGAGATGGGCGAAAACATTGCCATAGCGGGTATAAAAAGTCATGCCCCACTGCTGATAGACCGGCACTTCGAAACGGATGGCTCCGGCCACAAAGGGGCTGCCGCGGTCATCGCGGAGGATGCCCAGGATTTCGCCGTTGGGGGTGATCAGGCAGGTGTCGCTGTTGTTGCCCGAGCGCAGGATTGGGCGGCGGCATTCCACCGCCCGGAAAACCACATGGCTTAAATGCTGGCGGGAACCTGAGCTCTGGTTGTACCAGGAGTCATTGGTGATGGTCATCAGGATATTGGCGCCAGCCAGGGTGAAAGCCCGGCTGATTTCCGGAAAGACATCCTCGAAGCAGATATTCACGCCAGCCTGTCCGCCCTTGGGCAGCGGTATCAGGTTGAAGTCTGTCCCCGGGGTTAAATCCCGTCCCATGCCAATCAGGTCCACCAGCCAAGGCAGGTATTTGCCGCCAGGGACATATTCGCCGAAAGGCACGCGGTGACATTTGTCGTAGTAGCCCAGGATGCGCATATCCCGATCGAGCAGGAATGCACTGTTGAAAAGCAATGCTTCACCGGGATGGTTGGGGTCGGCACGGTGATTGGTGGCACCCAGCAGAAGCGGAGTCTGAATTTCTGCCTGCAGCCGGCGCAAAGCGAGATTGTAATCCGGGTATTCCAGGGGCGCCGGGACGGCGCATTCGGGCCAGACCAGCAGGTCCGGGGCGGGCTCTTGCTGCAAATCCTGTTTGCTCAAGGAGATATAGGTCGTCAAGGCCTGCTGGTACTCCTGTTCGCTCCAGAAACGGCATTGGGGCAGATTCCCCTGTATGGCGCTGACCAGCAGAGTGGGGGTTTCTGGAGGAGGCAGGATGCGGGGGCGGCTGCCCAGCCAGAACACCGGCAGCAAAAATACGCTCAGCAGCAAGTAATGCCAGGGGAAATTCGAGCCGAAGCCGCCGAAAATGCGCCTGAGGACGCGGCAGAACTCGGCGCAGAGCACTGCATTGCCAAGCACGATCAGGAAAGAGATGCCGTAAACACCGGTCCAGGCTGCGGTCTGGATAATGCCGGTGCGGGTGAATTGGCTGATGCCGAGCTGGTTCCAGGGGAAGCCGGTGAATAGCCACGAACGCAGCCATTCCAAGGCGACCCAGAGGACGGCGGCAAACAGGCACAACGCGATGCTCCTGGGCAGCGAACGGATATACAGGAAGCCGGCACCGGGAAATTCCGGGGAGAGTTCCTGGCGCAGCTGCCAGACTGCGGCGCTGAACAGCGCATACCAGACCATAGGGAAGAGAGCACAGTAGAGAGCCAGCAGCCAGCCGGCGCCGAAGCCGACCTCATTGAGCCAGAGCAGCGAACTGGCGCAATGGACATAGCCCCAGAAATAGCCGATTAGCAGCCGCTCACCCCAGGCACGCGGCTGGGGGATCAGCAGCATTGGAATCAGAGCCAGCCAGACCAGCAAATCCCATTCCAGGGGAGGGAAAGCGCTGCTGCAAAGCAATCCGGAAAGCAGTGCCGCCAGCATCCGCCAGATAAACATGCAGCGCCCCATGCTGGCGCTGTTGATGGGGGTGGCGGAAGTTGGCTCTGGGCTGGCAGCAGTCATATCACATATTTTCGAG